>JABABH010000224.1 GCA_014238325.1 Coxiellaceae bacterium
ATTTATTTTTCGCCAGCCATCAAAACAAAGGTATACCGCTCGCAATAATCCATTTCGCATCTTCATTCGCGAGCGGTATATCATGCGGTCAATTTTTAATCTTGAAAGATGACAGGATTTGATATGCCAGATGTTGCCTCTATTAAACAATTTATGCGCAAAAATCGTGAATTATTGGATAATGTGCCTAGTGATCATGTAGAGCAATACTTAGAACCGTGTAGAGAAATTCTTGATGCTTATAGTAAAAAAGTCTCAACAGCTGGTGCAGGTTTGAACCTAACGATGTCGGGCAAAGACAGTCATCCAGTATTACGTGACTCTAGGTCTCCCGAAGGAGATAATACTTCTGATGCATGGAATGCAGGTATCAAAAGTATACCTAAGCATGAAAAAGCCATTAGCATCGAGGTCTCTAACATAGTCTTTCATTATTCCAAGATGGGACAAGAGCTCTTAGATTCTCTTGTTAATGATATTGAACGGAAACTGGATGCAGTATTGCATTTTTTTGAGCAAGCATTTACCACAGAACCTCAGTTCAGTTTTGTGTGTTGTTTTCTTGATATAAAGGTCGAAGTGCCTAACTTCAAGGATAAGGAAAAAAAGTTCAAATACCCGGATTCTCTATCTAAAAAAATTCAATTAATTCTTAAATTGTTAGCACCGCACTGCGCTATACTCTATTTTTGTGATAGTAAGCAATATTTCCGCGAAAAGCCTAACAGAGAGCGATTTGCTGATTTGTGGAAAGAGAATGTCTCAAATGGCACAGCTGCCATGAGCGCACCTGACTTTATCTGCTACCCAAATTATATGCTTAATAACTCTACAGATAATGGAAACCATGTACCAGCATCCCTTGGCGACCTTAATATGGTCCGATCACAGCATAAAGGGAGCGCTTCCACAAGTGATAATAAGAATCTCACAGATATTGAGAAGGATCTCATCAAGTATAAGAGTTTGATGATAGCTGCATTTGCTAAGGAGCCTGATATAGCTGGTATGCAAAGTCTCATTGACAAGCAGAAGGAGTTTAGATCCAGATCGGGCTGGACTTCTCTTTTTTCTAAGCTGAAGAGCACACTGCAGGATTCTCCATCTGTGTGGCGTGCTTGCATAAAGGGCTGAAGGCCATTTTCCCTGACACATGCCGATTTACGGCGTTGTTGCGTAAGCAGTTTCAAAGCAAGGCGAGCTTTTAATGATGCACGACTTTAATGCTGATGCAGTGTGTGTTGAGATTCACCTTTCGTCGAGTCGAGGGATGGGCTCGATTGCTTTCATCTCGTGATCGATAGCACAGGCTTAAAAGTCTACGTAATTGTCATATATACCGCTCGTGAATGAAGATGCGAAGTGGGCTACTGCGAGCGGTATATCTTTTTTTGGCTGGCGAAAAATAAATGTTCGCTCAGCCACTTAAAAGAAAAATCGCGGTTGTCCCCTTAAGAATCCCCATCTTGATGAGTCACTTCAAATGTATGCTTCGCATCTTGTCAGTGGGATAGGTATAATGGGTTTCTTTTTTAAAAAAATCACAAGGATAAATATGTTAACAATCAATGAAGAATTTAAAGAATTTATTAAAGAGATGCGTAAGTTTTTAAGAAATTTGCCTAAAGGAGTACAAGATAAATTCACAGAGGCATATCTAGATGAAATTAAAGCTTTGCCGGGAACGAAGGGTATAACTACCTCAATTAAAATCATCTGTCTAGGTGAAGATTCATATACTATGAAGGGGGGGGAGATTGAGCTTGCTGGGACGCTTCAAGATGTTCTAGGGAACATAAAATCGATTGCGCAAACTAAGTATCTGGATATTACTATTAATTCTATTTGTATGGGGCATACTATTCAGGAGATGCTTAACTGGAATGAGCCGCAGCTGCAGCCTCCTATTCCTCGCGCACTAGCTCGGCGTGGAGTTAGCGAGTTTCGCGAGAGTCTAGCTGCTGTGTCAACTTTTTTGGGAGAGTTGTTCTCTGTAATTCCTGGTTGTGTTTTATCATCATGCCGTCTTGTTTTAGGAAGGGCTGAATACCCGTACATGAGTCTAAGGCCCGATGATCCTGAATGCATGACGTCTATTGGTATGATATTTGTAGTAATGTTCTCACAGTCTTGCTGTTTTAATTTTTGTTTGGATGGTGAAGCTTATTTTGGCTCAAAGCATGAGGCAATGGGATGGTATAGTATATTATATTTCTTGCAGCGCTATAAAGAACCTCATAAAATTTTACCTGATAGCATAGAGTTGAATGCCTTTGACGGTTTAGTGAAAGCTAGTTCTGATTGGGTGTCGTACAAACTTATAAAGCCTGTGGAGGCCAACTTTCCTTCAATGTTTTTTGAGTGTCATATGCCCCTGTATGATAAAGAGAGTTATGAGGAGTCAATTCATTCAGATACTGATTCAAATGATTCAGATGATGGCTTAGAGGCAGCGAAGATGCCATCGGATAAAGATGAGAGTATCTTAAAGAAAATACCATCAGCAGAGGCCTTATCCGACATACTCGAAGATTATAAAGAGATGCTGAGTGCAGTGCTATTAGGTAAGGCTGAACCTGATTGCAGTAAGTTGGGTGAGCTCGATGCTCGTATTAGGCAGGCCATAGCAGCGGAGAATCATGCCGATACTCAGGGAAGTGTTGAGGGCCCTGATGCTCATGCTCAGCATCATATGTTTGCGCCGAGCATAGTTTCTGATGCTTCACTATCTGATTCCGTGTCTCAATTAGAGCTTGGCCGATAACATCATACCTTCCATCCTAAAATAAAAGAGCTGGGACGCTGCTTATATTTTGATCTAAATCAGGTGGCTTCTTTAAGGTCGCCTGATGCCTCGGGGCCAGCTTATTGCGTCTTTGGTAATTTGCTGAACAATAAGCTGTTGAAGGTGTTCTGAGTATGCCTCTGTACTATTACATTCTGCTTTGTACCATCCAAAATATGCGGTAAGATAGCGGCTGGTTACAGGCTTTGGATGAGCATATTGTTTGGCACACTTTTACAATTGAATGATGTCGTTATGTTAAGCCACTATTTTTCAATATTAGTTTTTATCACAATAGGCTTAGGTCTAGGCTTGTTATTGATGATATTCAGTCGAATATTAGCTCCGAGTCGGCCTAATGCAGCTAAATTGTCTGCCTATGAATGTGGTTTTGATGCCTTTGATAATGCGCGCTTGCCCTTTGATATTCGTTTTTATTTGGTAGCGATTCTTTTTATTATCTTTGATTTAGA
>JABABH010000225.1 GCA_014238325.1 Coxiellaceae bacterium
AACGCATATGCCACGTCTTCTTGGGTTTGCAGAACCGGTATAGTCCGAAACTCTTCGTCCATAATATCGGCTAGCTTAATATCGCGTGATGAAGACAATAAACTGGATAAGGGAACTTTTCCGATTGGCTTTAGCATCGGATCAACCATCACAACATCATAAAAGCGGTCTGGCAAATCCTGCTCAGACCGCAAATAATCTATGGTTTCACCCACAGTCCAGTGAATTGGCGCCATAACCAATTCACGCTGCATCAAACGACCAGCGGAATATTCCGGATAACTCAAAGCTTGCTCTACAGCAACACGATCAGAACTTTCTAAAGCTCCAAGAATACGCTCCTGTTGTGGTTCATCCAAATCTTCGATCAGATCAACCACATCATCAGTGTCTAGATCTTTGACAGCTTCCGAAACCGCATCATCAGAAAGCTCTTCAAACAGGTCATCCAACAAACCTTCATCAAGTTCAGAAAGAACCTCACCATCAAAGTCTTTCCCCCAAAGGGCTGTAAATGCACTTCGTTCTTTTGCACTGATTTGTTCAAATAGGTCAGCGATATCAGCCGCGTGGAATGGCTCCAGAATGTCAACAAGTGTATCTCTGTCACCTAGATCGACTGCGATTAAAACAGCGTCAATCAACGTTCCATCAATTTCATAAGCGCGTTCAGACGTTTCGTTTTCTATGATGACTTCGTCTGACATTTCCGCCCCAGGATCTTTATTTGGATCGTTTATAACATCACAAATAGCGACAACAATGAAAATCCCCAAAGTATAACAGTTTACGCACATTCATTGCTGACATAAGATCATGCCAGAGCAACGAAATTTTACACAAATGACCCAGCAAGACCGCAAAATAAAATCGATGGCAGAATTGCGCAAGTCAGCAATAGATGCCCATCAAGATAAAAACTTGGATTTAGCACAAGAGTTGTATCAGGTTTATTTGCGATATCGTCCAAAAGATGCAGCTGTCTGGTCTAATTTAGGGGCACTGTTTCGCACGCAAAAAAATTATCAGATGGCTTCTTTAGCCCAATCACGTGCAATACAAATAGAACCCGAAAATCTAACGTTAATGAATAATGCCGCAAATGCATTTTATGATGCTGGGCACATAGATAAAGCGCTGGCTCTACGTGAGACAATAATCAAAAACGCCCCCAATAATCCGGATAATTATGCAAGCTTGGGTAAATGTTATCGTGGCATGCACCGTTTGAATGATGCTAAAAATACCTTGAACAATGGCATCAAAAAATTCCCTGATTTTGCTGAACTTCATATACAGCTGGCTTTTGTTCTTTTAGCTCAAGGCAACTACCCAGACGGCTTTAAAAGCTTCAACTGGCGCTGGAAAGGTGATGAATTAACTTTGCCAGAGTTTGATTTCCCAAAATGGAATGGCGAGGATTTATATGGCAAAACCATTTTAGTAACGCCAGAACAAGGTTTCGGGGATACTGTATTGATGGCTCGCTTTCTGACTGGGCTGAAATCTCTCGGCCCCAAAATCAAAATGATAGTAAAGGAACCTTTAAAGCGTTTATTTGAAGATATGCAAAAAGACATTGAATTTGTTGAAACTAAAACTGCGTTGAAGGATTGTGATTTCTGGGTTCCAATAATGGATTTACCTTTGCATTTAGGCACTAAAATCGGCACCCTACCCCCGCCTGTAAAACTATCCATACCTAAAAATGCAAAAATTCGTGCACGTCAAATTACGGCACCATTCAAAGATAAATTCAAACTTGGTGTTATGTGGTCGGGATCAGTGACATACCGCGCCAATCACAAGCGTTCATTTGATCATCAGCGT
>JABABH010000226.1 GCA_014238325.1 Coxiellaceae bacterium
AAAGCACAACTTTTTTTTGACATCACCACCCACGCTGTCATCGTTTATGATTGGAAGAATTCGCGGCATCATTATTGAAAAAAAGCCACCTTATTTATTACTAGAAGCGTCTGGCATAGGTTACGAACTCACCGTTCCGATGACGACCTTCTATCATTTACCTGAGCTACAGGAAACTGCTATCCTATATACTCATCTGGTGATTCGGGAAGATGCACACACACTATATGGTTTTTATCGAGAAACGGATCGAAAATTATTTCGTCTTCTAATTAAAGTGAATGGCCTTGGACCTAAATTAGCGCTCACTTTATTATCGAGCCTCGAACCCTCCCAACTCATACAATGTATCCTGCAGCAAGAAAAAACTGCGCTTATTCGTATTCCCGGCATCGGGAAAAAAACAGTGGAACGCCTTATTTTAGAAACCAAAGACCCGCTAGCCCGTTGGCAGGCTGAAGCTTTAACTGATTTCCTCCCATCGGACCTCGGACACCAAACCCAACAGGATGCAATGGAAGCATTGTTAGCTTTGGGTTATAAAACAAAGGAAGCCAAAGAAGCTATTAACGCGATCCAACAACCTGACCTCAGCCGTGAAGCTTTGATTCGGCAAGCACTCAAACATATAGGCATGCATACATAATGGAGTATCAAAACGAACAAGGCGCACTACGCCCATTATTAACTGGGACATTGCAAACTGAAGATACATTACCCATCCCCTCCATTCGTCCGCAACGACTATCGGATTATATTGGTCAAACACGCGTGCGCACGCAGTTGGAAATTTTTATTCGTGCCGCCGAATTACGAGGTGATGCACTCGACCACGTCCTGATCTTAGGTCCACCAGGACTCGGCAAAACCACGCTAGCACACATCATCGCCCATGAGCGTGGTGTGAATTTAAAGCAGACCTCTGGCCCTGTGATAGAAAAAGCGGGAGATCTGGCCGCTTTATTAACGAACCTTGAGCACCATGATGTCTTATTTATCGATGAGATCCATCGCTTAAACCCAGCCATCGAAGAAATTTTGTATCCAGCATTAGAAGACTGTCGACTCGATATTATGATTGGAGAAGGGCCTAGCGCCCGATCGATTAAAATTGACTTACCCCCTTTTACCTTAGTGGGTGCCACCACCCGCATGGGGCTATTGACGGCACCTTTACGTGACCGCTTTGGCATTATACAACAACTGGAATGGTACCGAGTGCAGGATCTCGCGATCATTATTAAACGTTCTGCAACGATCCTCAATATCACAATTGAAGAAGCCGCCACCTACGAAATCGCGAGGCGTGCACGTGGCACCCCGAGAATTGCTAATCGATTATTACGTCGTGTACGTGATTATGCAGAAGTCAAATCAAACGGTATCCTGACACAATCTATCTCAGAAGATGCACTCAGTTTATTGCATGTCGACCAGCGCGGATTCGATATTCTAGATCAAAAACTGCTACACATTTTAGTCCAAAAATTCCAAGGAGGCCCCGCCGGTTTGGAAACATTAGCCGCTGCTCTCGGCGAAGAAAGCGGCACCATTGCAGAAGTCATTGAACCCTATCTCATTCAAGAAGGGTTTATTTTAAGAACACCACGTGGTCGCATCGCAACCACTCAGGCATATACCCATATGGGATTAACCGATACCCGACCCAATCGCACAGAGCCTCTCACATGGGAGGAAAGCACATCGTCATAACTGATATTTCTGGGCAACCCATACATTCATGATTTGCTATACACTCTCATTGCAACCCACTCCACATTCAACCCTCAGCAGCATTCATCTCGTTAGCATCTGCTCTCGTGGAGAGACGATTGTCAAATAAAAAGCAATCTCCTTCAAAATAATCCCCTTGGCATTGAGAAAAATAATGCAAAATTCCACCTTTCAGTTGGTAGACAGATTGAAAGCCTCGCTGCACCATTAATGCTGCAGCTTTCTCACATCGAATACCACCGGTACAATAGGTAACGATGGCTTGCTGCTTAAATTTTTCAGGCCATTCTTCTAAAGCTGACGGGAACTCACTAAACGATTGTAAATTAAAATGTACGCTATTCCTAAAGCTCCCCATAGCTACTTCTTCAGCATTGCGCACATCTAGGATTGTGAAGGATCGCTGCTCTTGTAACCAAGCCTTTAAGGTCTCGGGATCCAAATAGTCGCCTTTTTTAACCGAGACGTTTGATAAAGATTTATAGCGCATCGTGATGATTTCATCTTTAATACGAACGATCAGCTTACGAAATGGAAGAGTTTGAGACTCACTCTCTTTGTAGAACATAGCTTGACATCGGTCATCGCGTGACAGAAATGCTTTAAATTGATTCACTTGATACCGATCCCCAGCCAAAGTGAGATTAAATCCTTCTGTACTTAACAGAATCGTACCCACCAGACCTAAACTTGTCGCCTGTTGATGCCAGGCTTTCTGCAACTTTGATATAGCTTCAGTCGATAACGGAATAAAGCGGTAAGCAGTCGTAATAAACATTTTTCTCTCTAGGGCTGGAGTCATCATAATAGGGACGCTCTTTTATGGATAATAAGCATCCCTCCCCTATACTCGCAACCATGGTATAGTGTTCTAGTCAAGTAAAGACACAAGAAAGCATCGACAAGGGCGGCAAGCACTGAGCTAACCTAGTGTATTCGATTTTAACAGAAAGCCATGAACAAGGCCAAAGGTATCTAAGATAACATGATTCCAATGCATAGCCTCTCTCCTTTATAATACGAATCATGACTCGATATGTAATCATATGTTTCATCGCACTACTGAGTATATATGCATCAGACATCGCATGGAGCCAAAGTAGCACCCTACAAACCGTCACGGTAAGCGTTTCTGGACTCACGGGAGACTCGCTACAGAATGTATGGAACCGCTTAAACGATAAGGAAAAATTCATTCAACCTTATCGTAACGCCAAGCAGATGCAGGTATTTTATACAGCCATTCCTCGAGAAATAAAAAAAGCGATTCAGCCCTATGGATATTTTAAACCACATCTACAATTAAAGATCAGGCATACCGGGTCAAGGTGGTGGATAGATGTTCATGTTGATCCTGGACCACCCATGCGTTGGCGCATTATTCAAATACACATCACGGGGCCCGGAGAGGCCCTCCCTGCATTACAATTACTACAACAACATTTTCCCTTACAAAAGGGCAAACTATTTAATACCACTCAATACCAAGCAGCCAAAGACAAATTACATAATATCGCGTTAGATTATGGCTTTTTTCAATCTAAAATCGTACAGAGTAGGGTTCAGATCGATATCCAGCATAATCAAGCAGATGTCTTTATTCTGTTTAAAACGGGCCCACGCTACCACTTTGGACCCACCCATTTCTCCCACACACCTTTCTCTAACCAACTATTAAAGCGTTTTTTATACTATAAAAATTTAGATTGGTTTCGGCAAAGCGACATAAAACGTACCCGAAGCGGTTTGGTGAATAGTGGTTATTTCTCAACGGTCATTATCACCCCTCAACCCGATGCCGCTGAAGGCGACACGGTACCTATCACTATTCAACTCAAAACACAGCCGAAAAAACAATATACTTTTGATGCAGGCTATGGCACCAATACAGGGCCTCGTGCTTCCATCAGCATGGATTGGCGATGGCTCAATGTCTATGGACATCGGTTTAATTCATTTTTGCGTGTTGCACAATTCAATAGTGCTTTCGTGAATAATTATTATATCCCTGGAAAGCATCCCAGCACCGATCAATATATTTTTAGCGGTAGATTCTTAAATCTTAATCAATCCACGGGTACGTCTAATTCTATTTCAGCCAGCGCTGCCTATCAAACTTATTTAGGCAATTGGCAACAAATCGTGAAGTTAACTGGACTCGCTGAAAGATACTCACCTACAGATGTGCCTACTCAAAAAAGCGCATTTTTCTATCCCAGCATTTCCTGGCAACGTATTCATATGAATCGCCCTTTAAATCCCACGCTCGGTTATCTTATTTTTTTCAATATACTCGGTGCTGCTCGACCGGCACTCTCCACCGTGAGTTTTCTACAAGCCCGTATCGATACTCGATTCCTCTTTACACTCTTCCATGACAGCACACGATTTATTTTAAGGGGGTCGCTTGGACATACGATGATTAACGATGTGAATAATTTACCGCTATCTCTGCAATTCTTTACAGGTGGTCCACTCATCTTAAGAGGGTACAAATATAATTCCATTGGCCCCGGTAAAAATTTAGTCATAGGAAGTCTTGAAATTCAGCAAAAAATAAT
>JABABH010000227.1 GCA_014238325.1 Coxiellaceae bacterium
ATTCTTAAGGGGAAAACCGCGATTTTTCTTTTAAGTGGCTGAGCGAACATTTATTTTTTGCCAGCCCAACAAAGGTATACCGCTCGCAATCACCCACTTCGCATCTTCAGTCGCGAGCGGTATAGCCTCAAGGCTGCATAAAAAACATATGTTGATCAATATAATACGGACAGAATCTGCATGGACACTTTTTCATTGTATCTCTATTGAACTACCAAAAAAAATAAGCAGAAATAAAACAGTCCATAATAGATGTCAATACAATCATGAACCAGCATAATAGCGGAAGCAATGGATAGTATGGCCATTGACAAAACCACTGGCTTGCATATAAGCATAGATAATTTTTGAACCCACAAAGGTCATCCCTCGCTGCTTGAGATCTTGAGCAATTTTTTTGCTTGCTTCTGTTTCAGATGGTACTTCATGCGTTGTCCTGGATATCGGTATCTTAGCCCTATTTTGGTGACCAAGGCATTGTAAAATATATTCAACAAAGCTGCCAAACTCTTTTTGGATGGCGATAAATACCTTGGCATTGGTTGGCACTGAATAGATTTTTAAACGATTTCTTATGATGCCTGTATCTTTTAAGCACATTTCTAGTTCTTGTGCTTGCATACGCACAATTTTTTCAGGATTAAATCCTCTAAATAGCCTCCTGTAGTGCTCTCGTTTCTTTAAGATGGTTAACCAGTTGAGGCCTGCTTGTGCGCTCTCTAGTATTAACATCTCAAATTGTTGATGCTCATCCGGTACAAAGACTCCCCACTCTTCATCATGATATTGCTGTAAAAGCTCATGTTCTGTTGCCCAAGGGCATCGTATTTGGGATCGTTTCTGCTTTGTGCTTGTCATCACATACCCTCAATACTCCTTGGCTCGGTCTGCTTGGTCGCCGAGAGAAGAAGATCTCATGATACTAAAATGTCTATTATATCCGATGATCTAAATTATCTGATATTGCTATTGTATGAAAATTTTGCTATGATCAACCCATGCTTAAATTAATATTTATCGGTTGCGCTCTATTACTCGGCCTATCAGGCTGTGCTGAGATTAGAGCCTCTTTTTGCACCTCTAATGCAGCCTATTCTTCTGGCGTCAATGATGCCCATAGTGGTCGTAGCATGGATAGAAATTATGCTTCCATCTGTACTGTAGACCAGGCTTCCTTGAATCGGCACTATCGTCGTGGCTATCAATTTGGCTTAAGACATCAACCTAGACATGTCGATATTCACATCAACAACCGCACGCATATAGATCACTATCATCACCATCATCATCGCCATGGACACCCAGGCAGTACTGATGGCCAAGGTAACGATCCTTTTGCCATCTTTCATAACCCATAATTCCACGATGCTGGGTAACTTTCCTCTGGGTAAGATAGCGGCTCGTTGATTCTATTAATAACGAACCTCTATTCAATTTTTATTTCCTTTCTGCCAATTTTTGATCGTCGTTTGTCTCCCACGAGACAAAGTCAAGGTCTGCGCTGGCACATCAGCTGTGATGGTTGATCCAGCCCCCACTGTCGCTCCTTGATATACGGTCAGTGGCGCGACTAAAGCTACATTGGACCCAATAAATGCTCCCCTTTTTATCGTGGTTTTCCACTTTTTAACGCCGTCATAATTGCAGGTAATGGTGCCCGCGCCAATATTGACATACTGGCCAATATCGCTATCGCCTAAATACGTCAGGTGATTAGCCTTACTATAACTCTGCAGAGTAGAATTTTTTACTTCTACAAAATTGCCTATATGCACATCAGCCGCTAATACGGTATCCGGTCGTAGGCGAGCAAAAGGCCCGATACGACAATGCTGACCGATGGTGACTCCCTCTAATACGCTATTCGCCAGCACTTCAGTATGAGCTTGAATCGTAACATCTTTTAATACGACGTTCGGGCCAATGATCACACTCGAACCGATACGTATCCGGCCTAATAACACCACATTTATATCAATAACAGTATCTTTACCGATACGCACATCATCGCTTCTGATATCAAAACGATCGGGATCCATAATCGTGATACCGGATAACAGCCACTTTTCAGCAAGCTTGCGCTGATAAAAACGGGCTAAGGTCACTAATTGTAGTCGATGGTTCACTCCCAGGATTTCCTCAGTATCCATGGGCAGGACAGCCTGTATAGGCTGGCCATCCGCAACACCCAGCTTAATCACATCCGTCAGATAATATTCTTGTTGGCTATTTTTTTGGCTGAGTCGAGGGAGCCAGCTTTGTAAATTTTGAGCTTTTGTGACGATAATCCCTGCATTCACTTCATCAATCATCCGCTGCTTTGGAGTTGCATCCCGCTCTTCAATAATATCAACAATCTGCCCATCAGCATGACGAATCATACGACCAAACCCTGTCGGATTTTTAAGCTTAGCGACGATTAAGCCAATACCATCTGGCCCTGTCGATCGTAGCAAGCGTTGCAAGGTTTTGACCGTGATTAAGGGCACATCGCCATATAGTACCAATACCTGGTCTTTATCTTTTACAAAAGGTAAGACTTGCAAAACAGCATGACCTGTTCCCAAAGGCTCGGGTTGCTCAACCCAACAGACAGGAGCGTCAGCCAAAACACGGCGAATACGCTCTCCTTCCGTTTTCCCATATACGATATAAATGGTATCAGGATTTAATTGCTGAGCCGTATGCAACACGCGCTCTAAGAGGGAGATCCCGCCTAAATGGTGTAAAACCTTAGGCGTACTCGAACGCATACGCTTCCCTTGGCCTGCCGCCAGGATAACGATTTGTAACCCCATCGATTTTATCCTTAAATAAATAGCACAGGTAGACGCGCTATACTCAACGCTGGGTCTGTTTGCGTAACATTTGAATCGCACGCAATTGTGCGGTGGCCTCTGCTAATTCAGCCATAGCCTTGGAATATTCCAGACCTGAGCGTTGCTTCGATAATATCCGCTCAGCCTGCTCTTTCGCTGCAAAAGCAGCGGCTTCGTCTAAATCCGCGCCACGCAAGGCAGTATCAGCTAATATGGTGACGACTGTTGGTTGTACTTCTAATAATCCACTAGAAACATAAAAGATATCTTCTTGGCCCGTATCACGAATTGCGATCACTTGTCCCGCTTTTAATTGCGTGAGCAACGGGCTATGCCCCGGATGGATACCTAACTCTCCCATACTGCCCATGACTTTCATCATTTTTATGGAACCACTAAAAATAGAAGCTTCCGCAGACACAATAATCAATTCAAAACGGGTTCCACTCATCTTAACCTCTCACCCAGTTTAGCGATAGTTCGCTTAGGTTGGCCTTCAGCCTAAACCTAAAAAATAGGCAGCTGTCACCGACTCGTGGCAATATGGCATATAGATCAAACCGGATCAGCATCAATATCTATCCTAGCATTTATAAAGTTTTTGCTTTTTTCACAGCTTCATCAATGGAGCCAACCATATAAAAAGCTTGTTCTGGTAAATCATCATATTCACCTTCTACAATACCTTTAAAGCCGCGTATCGTATCTTTTAATGTGACATATCGACCGGGTACACCCATAAATACTTCAGCGACAAAAAATGGCTGTGATAAAAATCGTTGAATTTTTCTAGCTCGTCGTACGGCTTGTTTGTCTTCATCGGATAACTCATCCATTCCTAAAATAGCTATGATATCTTTGAGTTCTTCATAACGTTGCAACGTTTCCTGTACAGCTCGAGCCACACGATAATGGGATTCACCAATAATCAGCGGGTCGAGTTGACGACTCTTCGAGTCAAGCGGATCAATGGCAGGATAAATACCACGTTCAGCTATTTGACGAGAAAGCACCACCGTCGCATCCAGATGCGCAAATGTGGTCGCCGGTGATGGATCCGTTAAATCATCAGCAGGCACATAAACGGCTTGAATCGAGGTAATAAATCCAGATTTCGTCGACGTGATACGCTCCTGGAGCGATCCCATTTCTTCTGCTAAAGTGGGCTGATAACCGACAGCTGATGGCATACGACCCAATAAAGCCGACACTTCAACGCCCGCTAAGGTATATCGAAAAATATTATCGATAAATAATAAGACATCTCGACCTTCATCACGAAAGGCCTCCGCCACGGTCAGGCCTGTTAATGCAACGCGCAATCGATTCCCAGGCGGCTCATTCATTTGTCCATAGACCAAAGATACTTTGTCTAAGACATCAGAGTCTTTCATTTCATGATAGAAGTCATTACCTTCCC
>JABABH010000228.1 GCA_014238325.1 Coxiellaceae bacterium
ATCGTATTAAAGTACCACCTGAACGTATAGCGCATTGTGGAGAAAAAGATAATTTTTGGCAAATGGCAGATGTTGGCCCTTGTGGTCCGTGCACAGAGATTTTTTATGATCATGGACCAAGTTTTGTCGGACAACCACCAGGGGAGCACGATGATCCCGGTCATCGTTATGTAGAAATTTGGAATCTTGTCTTTATGCAATACAACCGTGACGCTCATGGCCAGTTGCACGATTTACCTACTCCCTGTGTGGATACAGGTATGGGGTTAGAGCGTATTGCTGCGGTTATGCAAGGCGTGCATGATAATTTTGATATTGCCTTATTTCAAAATCTACTAGGCGCAGTATCGACTTTAGTGCATGGTACTGACCCTCATGACGTTGCGATGCGTGTGATAGCAGACCATATTCGTTCCGCTGCCTTTCTTATTGCAGATGATGTATTGCCATCCAATGAGGGGCGCGGATATGTGCTTCGTCGAATAATTCGGCGCGCCATTCGGTATGGTCACCGCCTGGGTCAAACTGAGCCATTCTTCTATCGCTTGACGGATGCAGTGGTGCAAATCATGGGTACGGCCTATCCTATGTTGATTCACGCACAGCCTTTAATTGAATCCGTCATTCATCAAGAAGAAATTAAGTTTTTGAGCACTTTATCACGGGGGCTAAAGATCTTAGATGAGGCTTTGCAGCAGCTTGCTAGCCAAGAAATTCCGGGATCCCTAATTTTTCAACTGTATGATACTTATGGTTTTCCTCCGGACTTGACAGCTGATATTGCGAAGGAGCGTCATTATACGATGGATTACCCTGGTTTTCATGCCGCGATGGTAGAGCAACAATCCCGCTCACAGGAGGCCAATCGTTTTTCCAGTGATAACTTAGACATTGCGGGTATCCAAGCCCCCACAGAATTTTTGGGATATGACAACTTGTCTGCAGAAGCGACTGTGATCGCGATACAACAGGGGAATACTGCTGCTGCCTCTCTACCAATGGGGCAATCAGGTGTGATTGTTTTAAATCGTACTCCCTTTTATGCAGAGTCAGGTGGGCAGGTCGGTGATATCGGCTATTTGCGAGGGGATAGCGGGTGTTTTCAGGTAAAAGATACTCAAAGGCAAGGTGCCTTATTCTTGCATTTTGGTGAGGTGTTAACCGGTGCTATGCATGTGGGTGATACCCTATCGGCAGAAGTGGATGTTGAGTCTCGTCGTAAAATTATGGCCAATCATTCGGCGACCCACTTATTACACGCCGCTTTGAGACGTATTTTGGGTGGTCATGTCGTACAGCGTGGCTCGTTGGTTGATGCGACTCGATTGCGTTTTGATTTTTCCCATGCCCATGCTTTGGATCAAGCCATTTTAAACCGTATTGAGCAGCTGGTAAATGCTCAAATTCGTGCGAACCTTAGCGCTATTATTCAGGAAATGACGGTGGAAGATGCCCAGCAATTGGGGGCTTTGGCTTTATTTGAAGGACGATATGGCGAGCAAGTGCGTGTCCTAACCATGGGTAACTTCTCAATCGAGCTCTGCGGTGGTACGCATGTGTCGCGTACTGGAGAAATTGGTTTTTTTCATATCGTGACGGAGTCTGCTTCTGCCGCTGGCGTACGCCGTATTGAGGCTTTAACAGGCGAGGCTGCAATCTCGCACCTTGCTGAGCAAACAGAAGCATGGTGTTCGTTGAGTGAGCTCTTAAAGACGGATCGGCATGGAATCTTGAAGCAAGTCAAGCAACTGATGGCAACAAATCAATCTCAGTTAAGGGAATTAGCGGCCTTCAAAAAAACTAAGGTGCAAAATAGCATCTCATCGCTCTTGCTTAAAGTGCAAAGGGTGGCTGGAATAAAAGTATTAGCCGTTTCACTGGATCGACAAGATCGAGAGTCTATGCGGATCCTAATGGATCGTTTAGTTCAGCAATTAGGGGGGCACAGTGCTATCGTCTTAGCGAGTACAGTAGATCGTACTGTACAATTGGTGGTGGGTGTAGGTAAAGACTGTTTATTGCATTTTGATGCTATCAAGCTTCTCTCTCACGTAGCCAAGCAAGTGGGTGGGCGTGGAGGTGGCCGTCCTAATATGGCACAAGGCGGCGGCAATCAACCAGAACATCTAACCATGGCATTGCGCTCTGTGCTGGATTGGGTAGCTGCACAAATGCAATCAGGCTGAGAGGCATCTGTGAATTCCTGAGTGAAATGGTGTAGGTAATGGTCTTTCTATTAGCAACTGCTGGAATGTCAATATGGCTTTGATCGTTCAAAAATTTGGTGGGACTTCGGTCGAAGACATGGATTGCATCAAAAATGTTGCTGAAATTATCACAAAAACCCGTATGCAAGGGCACCAAGTGATAGCCGTGGTCTCAGCGATGGGGAAGGATACGGATCGCTTGATTCAATTAGCCGATGCTTTTGATGTGTCAAATGCACGAGAATATGATGCGCTAGTCTCGACGGGTGAGCAGGCCTGTGCTGCCTTATTAAGCATGGCATTGGAAGCACAAGGTTCCCCTGCACGTTCTTATACGGGCGCACAAGCATATGTGCTGACGACTCCTGCCCATAAAAAAGCCCGTATTATTGACATAGATCCACGTCTATTGCTGGAAGACACAGCTCAGGGGGTGACCCCTGTTGTGGCAGGCTTTCAAGGGGTCACCCAAGTTGGTGAAGTGACGACTTTAGGTCGTGGGGGGTCGGACATCACAGCCGTTGCTTTAGCCGCAGCAGCACAGGCAGATGAATGCCAAATTTTTACGGATGTCCCAGGTGTCTATACCTGTGACCCTAGGGTTGTACCTCATGCTCAGCGAATTTCCAAAATCACCTTTGATGAAATCATGGAAATGTCTGCTCTAGGCGCGCAAGTGCTGAAAGATCGTTGTTTAGAGTTAGCGGGAAAGCACCGTGTTCCGATTCGTGTCCTATCTAGTTTCTCCCAAGAAGGAACATTGATCACCTTAGACCAGGATGATGCTGAACGGCCTCTGATATCGGGTATCGTCTTGGATCGTAATCAAGCTAAGCTGACCTTGCATGCCGTACCTGATCGACCTGGTTTAGCGAGTTATATCTTGGGTCCCATCTCGCAAGCTAATATTGAGATTGATATGATGGTCCAAAATGCTATCACCAGCAAAACCTGCGTTGATTTCAGCTTCACCTTGAGCCGGGCAGATTATAAAGAGGCTTCCCAGCTCTTAAAACGGATTGCAGACGAGCTGAATGCTCAAGCTGTATTGGGCAGCAATCAAGTGGCAAAGCTCTCATTGGTAGGCTTAGGTATTCGCTCTCATGCTGGAATTGCTTCAAAAATGTGCAGCTCTTTAGGCCAAGAAGGGGTCCATATCCACTTGATGACGGCAGCAGAGACCAAGTTATCCGCTATTATCGATGAAAAATACCTAGAATTGGGGGCTCGAACGCTTCATCGCGTTTTTGGGCTTGCTTTGCGAGTCTAATAAGATAGAATGTTCATTATTAGACAATGATCAATATTTTATACATAAGCTTGGAATTATTCAAAAATTGAGCTATCATATGTAATATTTTCTTAAGGTTATGCTTCAAAGCATTGATTGTTTGTTAAAGTGTGATCAAATTTCAGCATAAGGATATTATCTAGGCTTCAGGCCTTGCAGGTATGGATTCCTCTGAGTAATGAAGGAGAGGAAGATGTTAATACTAACTAGACGTGTTGGTGAGACCATTATCATTGGTGATGATGTACATATCACCACATTGGGGATCAAAGGGAATCAAGTCCGTATTGGAATTGAAGCTCCTAAAACGGTATCGGTGCATCGTAAAGAAATTTACGAGAGAATTCAGCAAGAAAAATCAGAAGGTCCCACTGAGTCTGATTCTCAATAATCGGTCTCAATATATCTGATCAACTGTAACCGAGATGCAAGCAAGGTGTTTTAGACCTAGCTTGCATGCCGCCTATGCTCGGTTTTCCGGCTTATCCTGCATAAGCTAAGCCCTGTCTTCTCATTCTTGTGAGGACATCTCGCATTTCAAAATAAAGCTTCATGGTAGTCTGTTTCTTATCAAAAAAGATGGTATCATGCCCCTTCTGCATGTATTGCGGAGAGATGGCCGAGCGGCTGAAGGCGCTCCCCTGCTAAGGGAGTATAGAGGAAACTCTATCGAGGGTTCGAATCCCTCTCTCTCCGCCACTCAAACCTAGCCTTGAACACCAAGCAATATTCTCATAAAATCAATAGGATAAAAGTAATACCTGCAAGCAGAAGGCTTGTTGGGGGTATGGAATCTCACATCGTTTGTCATGAATGAGAATTTTTATTGCATATCTGGTGACTCATCTTCGCATCTTCAGTCGCGAGCGGTATACATGTTCTTAAAACCCCAAACCGAGTTAAATAGATGTCATAAGATCTCCTGAAGCATCAAACATTTTCTAGAGTATAATTGTTTCTAACCCGAAACCTATCTTGATGAAGAGCTAATTCTAAATAGTATACAGAATATAGTATGTAGAATGCTGCCTATCAGCATTTTCATCGTCTACGAAAAAATCTCAGCCTTGGATTTCCAATGCATCCATAAAAATGCCCCTGCTCTGTTCTACTTTTATCGATGGAGGGGTATACAATCACATCTTAGCTGATGTATATTCCTTAGCATGCGGGAGGTGACTTATAACCTTGAGAGGTGTCTGGAATTCATGAGATTGTATTGAATTACATGGAATCGGTCATGGCACGAATTTAAAATCTTATTGGGTTGGCACCTTCAATATTAATTAAAGAGCATCTCATATACCCATCCCACTTCAA
>JABABH010000229.1 GCA_014238325.1 Coxiellaceae bacterium
CATCGCGATGGGGATGCTTAAGGGGACAACCGCGATTGTCTCCTTAAGTGGCTGAGCGAACATTTATTTTTCGCCAGCCATCAAAACCAAGGTATACCGCTCGCCATCACCCACTTCGCATCTTCAGGCACGAGCGGTATACTTGCCGAAAAAGGTAGCTCAGAGCGTTGATTTAAAAACTTTGCAATTACAAGACAGTAGCTTTATCGATGAATCCTTAGGGGCATCGATGGCGGATATTTTGTATGAAGTTGAATTCCATCAGAAAAAGGGCTATATGTATGTGTTGGTGGAGCACCAAAAAAAGCCTGATGAGATGATGCCCTATCGACTCATGCGTCATATGTTACAGATCATGGAATATCATTTAAGGCAAAAACAATCGAAAAGCATGTCACTGGCCGAAAAACTCGAACAAGCTGGTTTCCAAAAGGGGGTCAGGAAAGGTGAGACGATCGGGTTGAACAGAGGTCGTCATGAAGGTGAGATGAAAGCCCAGCAGCACATTGCACGGAATATGTTAGAACAACAAGCTGATCCACGGTTTGTCTCGAGGGTGACGGGTCTCTCCTTGAAAGAGATTGAATTATTATTGGCTCAATATCAAGACTAAGCAAGTTTTTAATTCGTCAATTTGATACGGAACAGCTAGCTTCCTACTTTGAATCACCTTTAACCCATTGTTTAAAAAATAACAAGCTAGGTTGGTCATGGCAACCAGGCAGCCCTGGGGTAGAAAGCATTCAGTATTGTCTCATACTCAGAAATGATGTTATGATTTTGTACTATGAATGTGTTGATTATTGGGCAAGGGGGGCGAGAACATGCTTTAGCATGGAAGGTCGCTCGTTCAGAACACGTCGACTCTGTTTGGGTGGCACCGGGTAATGCGGGCACTACCTTAGAACGAAATATAAAAAATATTGAGATTGCATCCACTGATGTAATTGCATTGCTGCAATTCGCTCAAGACCATGCTATAGCTCTGACTATTGTTGGTCCAGAAGTCGCATTAGCAGCGGGTATAGTGGATGCTTTTCAGGAGGCAGGTTTACCTATCTTTGGACCGCCTCGTTTATCGGCTCAGCTTGAAAGTTCAAAAGTATTTAGCAAACAGTTTATGCGGCGGTATGGTATACCCACTGCTGATTTTCGTATCTTTTCTGAGGTGGAACCTGCTATAGACTATCTATCTAATCAGTCCTTTCCTGTGGTCATTAAGGCAGATGGCTTAGCGGCTGGTAAAGGTGTCATTATTGCGAGCTGTTTAGCAGACGCCCAGAAAACGGTGATCGATATTTTAGAAGACCGTTGTTTTGGACCAGCGGGACAGCATATTTTGATTGAAAAACTTGTCCTCGGCGAGGAAATGAGTTTTATCGCTATTGTCCATGAGCAGCAGGTTTTTCCATTGGCGACTTCTTGTGATTATAAAAAACTTGAGGTTAATAATAGGGGGTTGAATACAGGGGGCATGGGGGCTTATAGTCCAGCCCTATGTTCGGATGTATTAGTTTCGAAGATTATGTCTTCCATACTGCTGCCGACGGTACGGGGTCTACAGCAAGAGAATCTATCTTATACAGGGTTCCTATATGCCGGTTTGATGATGACTCCTGAGGGCGATCCCGTGCTCCTGGAATTCAATGTACGCTTAGGAGACCCAGAAACTCAGCCCTTGATGATGCGTTTGCGTTCAGACCTAGTCGTCGTGATACAAGCGGCTTTGGATGGCCGGCTGACTGATGCTATGATTGAATGGGATACGCGTGCGGCAGTCGCGGTGGTGATGACAGCGGCAGGCTACCCTAAGTCCTATCAGCAAGGGGATGTCATTACAGGTCTTGCTGCCTTTCCTTCAGGTCCTGAATGCAAGGCTTTTCATTCTGGTACGCGATGTTCTGGAAATAATGCAATATTGACTCAGGGTGGTCGTGTATTAAGTATGACGGCCTTGGGCGATGATATACCTGCAGCGCGCGAGAAGGCTTATCAAGCAATTCGTACTATTCACTGGCCAGGTTGTTATTATCGTTCTGATATCGCAAAATTTTCATAAAGTGAGATTTGAATACCATCAGTAATTCTGACTAATTGTCTGAAAAATAATCAAAAATTCTTCCTAATCTGTTCAAACCTATGACAACTCCTGTCTACTGTACTATATTTTTTAACAGGTATAGATAATAAATTTGGCAAGGAGGCCCGCTCGCCCAGCAACGAAGGGAAAGGAGGGTATGATGAAATTATTCTGGATGACAACGATCACCATGGCCTGCATGATTGCAGAGAGTGCTTATGGGGGGATGCCAAGCTTTTCAAGCACCCCATCTTATGGCTCACCTAGAGGAAGTCAGTATCTTGATACGACTGAACTTCAGAATTCTGGTGTCTCGACGCGGCACCAGACCCGCTCTTCTGATCGTACAGATCGGAAGGTCTTATTTTTAAATAGTAAATTCGTCACTTTTGTAGCGGTGCGACTGGAAGAGCTGATTCCTAATGCAGCGCATGGTATGAGGATGTATATGGATTTACCGACTCGTATTCATCCATCAGGAGAGAGAGTCTTTGTGTTCAGTCCCCATTTACTGAGATGGGCAGCTTATGATCGAGAAGGCTATCAAATCGCGGCCGGTAAGGCGAACGGTGGAGCTAATTATTGCCCAGAGCTAAAGCGACCCTGTCATACACCGAGTGGTGCTTTTCGTGTTCAGCGGAAAGGAACGGTGCATTGTGTTTCTAGAAAATTTCCTTTAGGAGTGGGTGGAGCACCGATGCCTTATTGTATGTACTTTGGTTCGGGATATGCCATACATGGCTCCCCGTATATCTCTAATAATAATACGAGTCATGGCTGTATTCGTGTGTATGTGGGTGCGGCCGCTTGGCTGCATCGATATTTTATGAAACCAGGGACTAAGGTATTAGTATTGTCATATTAATCTTGTGTGACTCGCATTAGCTTACAGGTTATCGGGTGCAGAGGATTCGTAGAATATCGATGCACCCGATGCCTGTGTTTTAGGCGGCAACGCTTTTGTTTCAGCATGACAGGTAACAATGAGTATGGCACCTGTCCATTGTAGTGCTTGTATCGCTTGAGGCTGAGAGAAACGCGGTGTCTGTATCATTTTCCATAGGCAATGCCCAAAGATATGAATCATGTCTTGCATCAGTTTATCTGTTTTTTCAAAGAGAATAGAGGGTGTTTTTTTCAAAGTGAGTAAGTTGTGTTTGGGTAAGCGGTAATTGATCGATCCGACCCATAAGGGCACCTTGCTATCGATAAATTGAATATGAGAAGCCCACAACCGTAATTCTAAAATTCTCGCCTGATGAGGTAGATGTTTAATCATAAATAAGACAGGAGGTTGCTGCTCATAGAGCCAGGGTAATAGGGGGAGTTGTTGAGCAGGCATATGGCTGATAAAACGACCTAATGTTTTTTGTAAGTCATAATGATGTTGTACGACCACCCAGCCTTGGTTGAGTAGTTGTTGTTGGATGTTTGCTAAGAATTCTGCACACTGTATATTCAAAGGCTGCGTGGGATGACCTAGGCGATTGAGTCTATAAATGGGTACGTACTGGGTGGGATATTCCCACCAACTGTTGAAAGCGATATATTTTGTGATCCATTCGGGGGAGGAATAATACATCGTTTTTTTAAATTCAAAGGCACTAAAACCGATCCATGGCAAGATAAGAATCAGGAATAGGGGTAGCAGTAACTTAGTATAAGCCCAAGGGTCAGGAGAATACCGTCGATACAGCATGATTGAGGTTAATAAAATAGCGAATCCTAGCCCGACGCTTGCCAATACATCTTCTAACCAATGGGCTCCTAGGTATAAACGCGATATACCGACGAGTGTGATCAATAGACTTGCCACAGCATAGGGTATAGGACGCCAGCGTTTAGGTATTTGCTCTGCGATAAGGAAGGCGATCAATCCAAAGATCGTCAACGCAAGACAGGTATGTCCACTGGGGAAAGAGGAGCTTTTGATAATGGATAAAAATCCAGTAGGACGTGGAGAATAAATGAGAGTTTTAAATAAATAAACAGCAGCAGCGCTCACAATAAACGTGCTGATCATATAATAAGCTGCTCGACGTTGTCGCTTTATGATCAAGAGAAATGTTGATAAAACGGTTATCACGAGTATCGTCGGCATCGCACCAAAGAGTGTCGTAGCTACGAAAAATTTATCCAGTGGAAGAAAGCGCAGACCTTGTAGTAAATAAAAAGGTGTTGTATTGAAATGAGTTAAAGGTCCATATACCTTAGCTATGATGAGGAAAATCGTGAATATCAAGAGGCCGAGGCAGGCTAATATTAATAAAGTCAGTTGATGATGATCTGTTGGTGTGCGGCGGTTGGTGATCCAGGTGAGAAACTTGGCGGAGTGATGGTGGTATAGCCAAGACCAGAAGCGGTCGATCCAACGATTTATAGTAAGCACGAGAAAAGAGAAAAAGCGTTGTATGATCCAAAAGATGAGCCATAATAGAACAATAAAAAGGAAGCTAATCAACATAAATTTGGTGGTTAATCCAGGTGGCAAGGTTAAAGAAGCCGCACCGATGAGGATGCCTGGAAATATATAAATCACTGCCCAGAAGAATGAAGAGGGCAGAGCAGCTAAGAGAAAACGCATGCTTGTCATTTTTAGAAAGCCTGCAATAAGAGGCACTGAGCTTCGAGCAGGGCCGATAAAACGGCCAAAAATAATACTTTTCCCTCCATGCTTTTCAAAAAATGCTTCACTTTTTTTGAGCCAATGTGGATATTTTTTAAAAGGCCACATACTGCGTAGCTGTACGTTATAGTATCGACCAAAGGTAAAGCCAACGATATCACCTAATAAAGCGCCGCATGTAGCAGCTGATAGGGTTTGGAGCATCGGCATCATACCACGCCCTATGCCAACGCCGATGAGCGTCATCGTGACAGAGCCAGGAATGATAGTACCGAGCAGGGGAACGGATTCCGCAAAAGCAATTAAAAAGGCGACAAGGGACCCCATATGAGGATGTTGATGTAAATATTGTGATAGGAAATTTAGCCAGTGGTTAAGCATGATGTAGGATTCTTGTCGTGCATGGTGATGATAAAAGTATATCAGCATCCCAATGATAGAGCGTTCTGAGGCTTTGATGCTGGCTGACTAAACCTCCTTCTAGGTGTGGATAGCTAGGAGACATGTTTTCCTTGAGCTTGCAAATCAGCTTGATAAGAAGAACGTACGAGTGGACCACTCGCAACATGTGAAAACCCCATGGTTTTACCGAGGTCGCCCAGTGCTTGAAATTCTTGAGGCGTATAATAAGCAGCTACCGGCATATGGTAGGGCGTGGGCTGCAAGTATTGCCCTAAGGTGAGTCGGTCGACATGATGAGCACGTAAATCTTGCATGACGGCTTTGACTTCAGTCATGGATTCTCCCAAACCTAACATCATGCCTGATTTCGTCGGGATGTTTGGGAAACGTGTTTTAAATTCCTGGAGCACTTTGAGGGACCATTGATAATCGGAACCGGGTCGGGCTTGCTTATAGAGGCGTGGTACGGTTTCAATATTATGATTGAAGACATCGGGTAATCCCTCAGCTAAGGCTAGGAAAGCCTTGGAGAGACGGCCACGAAAGTCAGGGACTAAAACCTCGACGGTAATATCCGGGGTTTTCTCGCGTACACGATTGACGCATGCGGTAAAGTGGGCGCCTCCGCCATCGCGCAAATCATCGCGATCGACAGACGTGATGACGACGTATTTTAACTGCATGGCATGAATGGTATCCGCCAAATGAGTCGGCTCATTGGGGTCCAAAGGGTCCGGTCGACCATGGCCAACATTACAAAAGCTACAACGACGTGTGCATTTATCTCCCATGATCATAAAAGTTGCTGTCCCGTGGCTGAAGCATTCATGCAGATTAGGGCAAGCTGCTTCCTCGCAGACCGTGACTAACTGATTTTTTTGAATTAATTTTTTCAAGTTAGCGACTTTATTATCGGAAGGCAGCCGGATGCGAATCCAGTCAGGTTTTCTGAGTATAGGCAGACTCGTATCTACTTTCACAGGAATACGTGACAATTTATCTCTGCCCAATGCTTTTTTTTGGGGGTCATAGGGAGAAGTATTATGAGACATATTGGATATCCTGTGTATGTGGCGACTCTATCAGAGGATCAGTATAACCAAAGTGTTGGACAAAGTAAGGGGTTATTGCTTCTGCGACTTGTTGCACCGAGGCGCCTGGCTTGTAGTGGGAAAGTTGTGTGACCTGTAAACCGGGAAATCCGCAAGGATTAATATAGGTGAATGGGTTAAGATCCATATTTATATTGAAGGCCAAACCGTGATAGCAGTAGCCGCGTCGAATACGTAGACCAATAGCGCCCATCTTGGCATGATCCACATAAATACCAGGGGCATGTGTGAGTGCATAGGCATGAATCTCGTGCTTGCATTGTAGGTAATCGATGAGCATGGCCTCAATTTTGTGCACGAGAGTCCGAGAGTGGAGCATCAATCGACGAATATCAAGCAGAAAATACAGCATCAGTTGACCGGGGCCGTGGTAGGTCACTTGGCCGCCGCGATCAGTACGAATGATAGGGATAGTGGCCGGCTTGAGCACATGCTCGGGTTTTCCTGCGAGTCCCTGGGTAAATACGGGGGGATGTTCCAATAACCAGAGCTCATCAACGGTAGAGGCTAAGCGACGATCGGTGAAAGTGCGCATAGCAGTCCAAATTTCAGCATAATCGATCAAGTGCTTCCATGATCGAATCATTAAGTCAGGCAAGGGAATGTGCCTCTAGTAGCATTAAGGTGGGCCAATCTATCGGTAGGCTGGAGTTGTTTCATCCGATATCCTAACGCGTGCGATTGGGTTGACTATTGAGGCGCATATGCGCATACAGTTCAGTCATGTTGATCGGTTGAAGCTCGAGATTGTCGACGGTTTCGGGCCATCTGCTGACGGTGTTGTCGGCGTATATCGGCTTCGTCATAGCGTCTTTTTTCTGTTGGGGTTTCGGGAAGGATAGGAGGAACGGGTACGGGTTTTTGATCTTCATTGACGGCCACAAAGGTAAAATAGGCCGATAATATATGAGAAATTTGCTTAGTTTTTAGATCTTCTGCCATCACCTGGATGCCAATTTCCATGGATGTGCGCCACGTACGATTCACGGCTGCACGAAATAATAAGACATCGCCGCGTTTGGCTGGAGCCAGAAAATGCATCGCATCTACCGAGGCCGTGACACAGGTACAACCACTATGCCGTTCTGCCACCACGGAAGCGGTTCTATCGAGGATGCTCATCACTAAGCCGCCAAATACCGTGTCGTTAGAATTTAAGTCATTGGGAAAAACTTTATAAGTTTGATCATGAATGGCAGATTCTGAGATGCGTTTTGGTGGTAGAACAGGTGTGGTCATCATGCCTCTCTTTCATTACGAAGTTAAAAATTGTGAGCGTGCTTTATACGCAGCTACCCATATTAGAATTAAGGAGTATGATGGTGACCAGGTTTCATATGTCTATCCATCCTAACGAAGCTGCTTAGTGATAGTATCGACTCCTTATCTTGTCTATTATATGTGATTGTACTTGAAAATGCTGGGAAAAATAGAGGCGATAGGATGCGATTAGTGATTGCGGGCGGGAGTGGTTTTATCGGTCGCCATTTGGCTGACTATTATTTAGCAAAAGGAGCCTCGGTGCTGATCATTGGCCGCTCATTACCGAAAATTCATGCGCGGTTTGGTTCGCAGGTAGAGGCGGTAGATTGGAAGCGTATTCATGTTGATGGCAAAGTGATGCTGTCTCGGGCAGACTTGGTCGTGAATCTCACAGGCGCAGGCATTGCTGATCAGCGATGGTCTAATCGCCGTAAGGCTTTGATTTTAAAAAGCCGACTTGAAAGCACGCAGTGTTTAGCGCGGGTTTGTGCTGAACTTGGGAGGCGTTCCCCGCCTTTATTTAATGCCAGTGCTATCGGGATTTATGGCTTACAACCATCACGGCCAGGTATACTGCCATCGGCGCTTGATGAATATTCCAGCCTTTCTCATACAGCGCATGATTTTTCTTCAGAAGTGGTGCATCAGTGGGAGGAGGCAACAGCATTGGCGCGTGAGGCGGCAGTGCGGGTCCTCCATTTACGTTTTGCCCCCGTATTAGGTTCATCGGGCGGGGTGCTAGCTCGGATGATTCCGCTATTTAAGCTGGGATTAGGGGGAAGAGTGGGATCTGGCCACCAGCCTTTTTCTTGGGTAAGTATAGCGGACGTATGTCGAGCCATTGATTTTCTGTTTCATCATCCGAGTATCGATGGCCCCGTGAATATCGTCTCTCCTCACACCATCACGCAATTTGAGTTTGCGAAACATTTGGCGCATTTCTTGCATCGGCCTATGTGTGTTAGGATGCCCTCGATAGTCATCAAGGGTTTATGGGGGCAGATGGGGGAGGAATTGTTGTTGCATGGTCAACATGTGCATCCTACCGTCTTACTGCGCCATGGTTTTACCTTTTGCTATCCAAAGATTGAGCAAGCGTTGCAATACGTGCTTTGACAGCTATGGCTGTTCCATGGCATAACGCTACGGGGTGACTGCAGTGCATACATGCGTCACGCATGGCGCCCTATATTTGGCGGCATATACCGCTCGTGCCTGAAGATGCGAAGTGGGTTATTGCGAGCGGTATACCTTTGTTTGGATGGCTGGCGAAAAATAAATGTTCGCTCAGCCACTTAAGGAGAAAATCGCGGTTTTCCCCTTAAGCATCCCCATCGCGATGAGTCGCTTCAAGGGCATGCTTCGCATCTTGAAGTGGGATGGGTATATCATTGATAAAAGAGAAATACATAGGAAGCGATTATGGCTCATAATATTTTTTATGCGCAATCGGGCGGCCCCACCGCCGTGATTAATGCGACTGCATGCGGAGTCATCCAAGCCGCTCGTCGATGCGATGATATTAACAAAGTGCTCGTGGGGAAAAACGGTATTATAGGTGGCTTAACAGAAGAAATGATTGATACGAGCTTGGAGTCAGCGGCAGATATTGAAGCCCTGCGTTATGCACCTGGCAGTGCTTTTGGATCCTGTCGTTATAAATTAAAAGATATAGGTAATGGAATAGATGAATATGCACGTTTAATCGAGGTATTTAAACAGCATGATATTCGATATTTTTTATATAACGGTGGGGGAGATTCTCAAGACAGCGTCAATAAAATTTTCAAAATGAGTCAGAAGATGCAATATCCATTGACCTGCATCGGCATTCCTAAAACCATTGATAATGATTTATTATTAACAGACACCTGCCCAGGATTTGGTTCAGTAGCTAAATATGTCGCTATTTCCACGCAGGAGGCTGCCTATGATGTGCGTGGTATGGCAGCATCTTCAACACAAGTCTTTATTTTAGAAGTGATGGGACGGCATGCCGGTTGGATCGCGACCGCGGCTGGTTTAGGGAAAACACTAGAAAATGATCCACCGCATATCTTGTTATTGCCAGAAATTGCTTTCGAGTCAGCCTCATTTTTGAGGAAAGTCAAAGATACGGTGGAGAACACGGGTTATTGCGTGATTGTGGCTTCAGAAGGCATTCGCTATGCTAACGGCGATTTTGTATCAGAGTCGGGGGCGTGCGATATGTTTGGTCATGAACGCTTAGGTGGTGTCGCTCCGCTTTTGGCGACCCTAGTACATGATCATTTGCATTATAAATATCACTGGGCAGTTGCTGATTATTTACAACGTGCGGCCCGTCATATTGCCTCACAAACCGATCTAGAACAGTCTTACCAGCTTGGGGTTGCTGCAGTAGAATACGCCCTTCAGGGTAAAACGGGTGTCATGTTATCCATTACACGCAAAACGGAGTCGCCTTATACCTGGGGCATTGATACGGTTCCCTTAGACAAAGTAGCTAATGCAGAACGCAAAGTTCCCAGACATTATATCAGTGAGGATGGGTTTAGTATGACAGAGGATTGTCGTCGTTATTTATTACCTTTAATTCAAGGTGAAGCTTATCCGCCTTATAAAAATGGCCTACCGCAATATGTGTCTTTAAAAAATCAACTTATTGAAAAAAAATTAGTCGAGGCATTTCCCATTTGATCGAGTTGATATACCCATATCGTATGTATTTTTAAATCACCAACCGTCATATAAGGAAAATAATGGAATCAAGACAAGAACCCCATCCTGTGTATTCAGAAGCATCTCAGAATGACGATGACAACTCTAGAGTTCATTCAATGCCTCATGTGCCTGATGTGTCAGTAGATCCTCCGCGTAGCTCTATTCTGAGAGATGTCGTCAACCAGATAGTTACGCTGCTCTTCACAAGCCCCTTTTTAGATCTAGCGTTTTATGGTTTTCCATTAGTAGTAAAGCTAAAATCAATAATGAAAGAGGGATGTCTGATCTGGCGTCGCGACATAGATCGATGGGCGTTACCAGTAAGCGTTCCATTAGATTCCTCTAATTTCGTTATGCAACAACGCCCTGTCACACTTGAAGCTATAGGAAATGAGAGTGACGGCCATCAATCTGATGATGATGTGGTGATGGGTGGAGAGCCTCCTTCATATGACGATGCAGTGATGGGTGGAGAGCCTCCTTCATATGCATCCCTGTTTCCACGCTCTGGTCGACAAGACGAGAATCCAGTTGAGCCAGGAAAGCGTGATGCTCATATTTTTCAGTTACAATAAAAGTGATTTTAATACCTATTGCGGCTTATAGAATGTCATCTTCGCTGACTGGATCATGGTGGTATGTGGATGCTTGATCTGGCATAGATCTGTTAACAGTGGTGTGTACTTGTGGCCAAGCGTATAAGATCGTTTTGAGCGCGGTCGCTAGTGGAATTGCAAAAAATACGCCCCAAAATCCCCATAGTCCTCCAAAGATTAAGACTGATAAGATAATAACAACGGGATGCAGTGCCATCGCTTCTGAAAATAATAAAGGAACAATCAGATTTCCATCGAATGTGATAATAATCCCTAACGTTAACATGGCATAGGCAAAATGCGCGGATAATCCCCACTGCATTAAGCCTATAATTGTAAATGGAATGATGACCATAAGCGCGCCAACATAAGGGATGATGACCGAGATGCCTAGTGCAAAGCCAAGCAGAAAGGCATAGCGCAAACCTAAGCAATTAAAAGCGATGCTCGCAATGATGGTGACAATGATGATTTCGAGCACGCGTCCGCGCACATAGGCTCCAATTTGCTGATGAATTTGATGCGAGATATTACGCATCAGTCCTTGGCGCTTTGGTAAATAACGACTAATCCATTGAGTGATAGCGCTGCCATCTTTTAAAAAGAAAAACACCAGTAAAGGGATAAGGACAAGGTATAAAATACTTTGAATTAAGCTCGGAATGGTGGCCAAGGATAAGGATAAAATTAACTTTCCGATATGAGCTGATTGTTTTTGCAAGTAGGTGCCGACTTGAATAAAGGGATCATAATGGTTAGGAAACAATTTTGGATAGCGATTAATAATAGTTGTGGTCCAGATTTCTCCCTTTCTAAGGGCGAGCGGTAATTCGTGCATCAGAGCGGTGAGCTGTTTCCACAAGATGGGTAGTAAGAAAAATAGTACTAAGATGAGTAAACCTAGAAAGCTTAAGTAAACTATGGTTACAGCTAATGTATTTGGGACATGCCATTTTCGCAAATATTGCACGGGTGATCGTAGCAGATAGGCGATAATGACGCTGGTGATGATGGGTAACAAGAATTGACTGAAGCATTTGAATAAGATAAAGCCAATAACCAGCGTAAATAATAAAGCAATGGCATCCGGATCAGAGAAATTGCGATATATCCAATTGGAGGTTATGTTAAAAATAGAACGCAGAGAAGTGTGTCGAGGTTGAGGCATAGCAGTTACGGTTCCTTATCTTGAGGAATGATGTGATCAAGACAGCAGTATAGATGCTTTTATGTGTTGAGCTGTTTCAGGGTGGAGACCATCGTCAATGCCGTTTGCATAGCTTCTCGCCCTTTATTGCTATGTTCTCCATTCGCACGGACTTTTGCTTGTTCGAGTGTATGGGTGGTTAAAATACCAAAGACTATGGGCAGGTTGAAAGTTAATGCGATTTTCTGGCACCCGTAGCTGACTTGCTGGCAGACATAATCATAATGATCTGTTTCGCCACGAATCACCGCACCCAAGCCGATGATGGCAGAATACTGAGATGTTTGTGCTAAAACCTGTGTGACGAGTGGAATTTCCACAGCACCGGGTACCCAAACTGTATTCACCGCATCCTGCTGGGCCGGATATTGTGCTTTAAAGTATTGGGTGGCTTCCGCTAACAAGATTTCTGTAATGCTGATATGAAAACGGCTGACCACGATCCCAATTTTAAGGCAATCAGGATGGTTCATACACGAGCCCCCTTAAGTCATTGGGTATATTGAGTATATGGCCCATTTTTTCTTGCTTCGTTTTTAAGTACCGCATATTATCCGGTGTACATTTTGCGTGCAATGGAATCCGCTGGTTGATACGAATACCGCATCCTTGTAAATAGGATACTTTTTTAGGGTTATTGGTGAGCAGATCAATATGGATGATATTGAGCTGGTGTAGTATATCAGCAGCTAATTTATAATCCCGCGCATCGGCCGGAAAGCCTAGATGATGATTGGCTTCTACGGTGTCAAGTCCCTGATCTTGTAAGGCATAAGCGTTAATTTTATTGCTCAGGCCAATGCCCCTTCCTTCTTGTCTGAGATAAATCAAGAGACCGCTTTGTTCACTGATCTGTTCTAGGGCATGATGCAGTTGGTCTCCGCAGTCGCAGCGAGTCGATTGAAAGACGTCTCCGGTGAGGCACTCTGAATGTATGCGCGTGAGACAAGGACGGGTTAAATCGAGTCCTTTGCTGATCAGCGCAACATGTTCAAAGGCTTGGTGGTGGAGGCGGAAAGTTTTTACCAAGAACTGTGCGTGGTATTGCGTAGGTAATTGCGCCATACTCGACTCTTGTAGGAGCGGTGTTTCTGTGATTGTATGTGGTGCTTGGCTGTCCGATATGACGTTAGCTTTACGGTAGTCAATGATGTCTTGCATGCTGACCATAGGAAGTTTCCATGCTTCAGCATACTCTGCTAATTGTGGGGGGCGTGCCATGGTCCCGTCTTCACTCAGAATTTCACAGAGCACAGCGGCTGGCTTGAGGCCAGCTAATCGGCACAAATCTACGCTACCCTCTGTATGTCCACGACGGGTGAGTACTCCGCCGGGTTGAGCTTTCAGGGGGAACATATGTCCAGGCATACGAATATCATGAGGCCCACTGTCAGGATCAATCGCTACCTTGATCGTATGGGCACGATCTTGTGCTGAAATCCCGGTGGTCACCCCGTGTGCTGCTTCAATGGGTACACCATAGGCGGCAGTCGTGTTATGAGGGGGATGGGTGCTGGGTAGCATGGGAATAGCAAGGCGGTTAAATACTTCCTGGGTGGTAGGTAAGCAAATCAAGCCTCTGCCGTATTGCGTCATAAAATTAATCGTCTCAGGGGTAATCAATTCTGCTGGTGCAATGAGATCGCCTTCATTTTCTCGCGAGGCATCGTCAACAAGGATGGCCATTTTACCCTGTTGAAACGCAGCAAGTGCTGCCGAAACTCTATCAGTGTACGATGTGCTCATGAGTATCACTCGATTGTAAGGCGTTAAA
>JABABH010000230.1 GCA_014238325.1 Coxiellaceae bacterium
TGATATGGCGTGAAATACACAGCTCAACTCACTTACAGCAATACTCAGATGAGGCCTTAATCGCTATGATGACTCCTCTCATTGCATCTGTCTACGACCCCAAGACGTCTGCTATTTTTATTGAAGTTGAAAAAGAGCGCGTCACAAAACTCTTAAAAGCCTGGCTTGATTTCGAAAAAAAACGCCCCTGGTTTGAGGTGGTTGCGAGAGAAATGACACAAACCCTATCGATCGGCCCCTTAACGCTGAATATTCGCATCGACCGTTTAGACCATACCACGGATGGACCCCTACTCCTTGATTATAAAACTCATCAAAAAAATAGTATTCATGGCTGGTTCGATGCTCGTTTAAAAAACCTAGCTCTACCTTTATATGCTTTGAGTACGCCCTCACTCAATGGGCTCGCCTATGCACAAGTCACCACACAACCCCTGCTCCATGGACTGATCAACCATACAGAGACCCCGACCTTCTCTCGGCTTGTTTCCTTAGAGCAATACACTAAAGCAAACCTTAGCTGGTCTGAGATCACGACAACCTGGCACCACCAACTCACCGAATTAGCTCATCATTTTGCCGAAGGAAAGGCTGATATCAACCCCAATCTACCCCATGCTTGCCAGACCTGTGACCTACAGCCCCTCTGCCGCATTCAGGAAAGGTCCAAATGAGTGCTTCGATCTCTTGGCAAGAAGAAGCGCATACACGACGACGTGCCATCAACCCAACTGAATCTTTTATTATACAAGCACCCGCTGGTTCTGGGAAAACACATTTATTAATTCAGCGCTATTTATCTCTATTAATCACAGTAGAGCAACCAGAGGAAATCATTGCGGTTACCTTTACGCGAAAAGCCGCTTATGAAATGCGTGACCGTGTGCTATCTGCATTGGGCATACAAGCCGACCAACAGAAGCCTTCAGCGCAAGCCTCTTATTCTGACGAAGGCACGGTCGCCTTAGTCCAGCAAGTTCAATGGCGTGATCAACAACAAAACTGGCAATTAATTCATAACCCACATCGCCTGCGTATATTAACGATCGATGCATTAGCGCATCTGATTTGCTCCTATAGTCCCATACTGAGTCAATCAGCTTCCATACGTATCACGGAAGAGAGTCATCTCTTTTATCAAAAGGCAGCAGAACAAATAGTCTTGGACCCACACTATGCACGATCGATTAAAATACTATTAATGCATTTGGATAATAAAGCCGACAAGCTCAAGCAGCTCCTGGCCGATATGCTTGCCTGCCGTGAACAATGGTTACCCCAATTTATTGCACATCGCCGAGATCCTGATGCATTGAAACAACCCTTAGAAAACGGTATAGCTGAGATGGTTGTTCAAACGATGAAGCAGCTTATTGCTTGCTTGCCTGATGCCATCAGGAGCAGATTGATGCCCTTGATCAAGTTTGCCAGCACACGTATATACGATATCGATAAGACACACCACCTAGTTCAATGGCAAAGTAGGTATACACTACCCGAGGCGGATATCACACATTTGAACTTATGGAAAAGCCTAGCTTGTCTACTCTTAACTGCTCAAGGAGAGTGGAGAAAAACTGTCAATAAAAAATGTGGATTTCCATCCCCCACATCAACACAAGATCCTGAACAGCAACAGCAGTATACTGAAAAGAAACAAGCTATGTTAGCTCTGCTCGACGCATGCCGCAAACATGAAGCATTGCGCCTCGCCCTGAGCGATATCTTATCTTGCCCACCACCCTATTATAACGATAATCAATGGCTGGTGCTCTGCGCCCTTCTCGATATTCTTCCTATCGCTACCGCTCAATTGAATCTCTTATTTCAAGAGTCTCGTCACATAGATTTCTCTGGATTAACCCTTCATGCCCTGCGTGTACTGGGGCAGGACGATACACCTTCAGACTTAGCATTACGGCTAGATCACAAAATAAAACATTTACTGATTGACGAATTTCAAGATACCTCAACGGTACATTTTGCATTCATTGAACGTTTAATCTCAGGCTGGGAAACTCAGGATGGAAGGACCTTATTTATCGTGGGCGATCCTATGCAGTCGATTTATCGATTTCGACAGACGGAAGTCAGTTTATTTCTGCAAGTTCAAGAAGATGGTATAGCTCATATTCACCCAACTCCTTTGGCATTACGCTATAATTTTCGATCCAAAAATAACCTAGTCAATTGGATTAACACGACCTTTTCGACCTTATTTCCTGAGAAAGCCAATCGTTCATTGGGCGCTATCCCCTATTTCCCCTCGACCACACAAGATACGACCTCCTCTCAAGGCTGCGTCTGCTTTTATCAACTAGACGACCCTAAACCCGATGCCTGTGCACAGCAAGTCATTGACATCATTCGTCGTTGCCACGCCCGTGATCCTAGTCACAGTCTTGCCCTATTAGTACGTTCACGCAGCGAACTCACGAGCTTGCTGCCAAGCTTAAGACAAGCCCATATCACCGTGCAAGCTGTGGAGATTGAAAAGCTCATACAGTCTCCCGTTATTCTGGACCTCCTATCCTTAACCCAGGCCCTCCACCATATTGGCGACCGATTATCGTGGCTTGCAATATTTCGCTCACCTATGATGGGTTTGTCCCTATATGACCTGCATGCCTTAAGCGAATATGCAGGGACACAGCCTTTAGTCAGTAGCCTAGCAGCATCTGAGCATATCCTAGGCCTCAGCGAAGGTGGCCGGCAACGCATTCAACGCCTATGGCCCCTACTACAGCATGCCTTGCATGAACGAGACACGCATCCACTGTCATCATGGATCGAAGGCACCTGGATAGCTCTTGGAGGGCCCGTAACACTGTCCGATGCAAGCATGCTGGATGATGCCACAGCTTATTTTCGATTACTCGACACCATGGAAGGGCCTTTTGACCCACATGTGCTCAAAACGAAACTGCATCATCTCTATCGACATAGTGCGACCCCGAGTCCTCTCAATACTCCAGAGCAACCCTGCATACAAGTCATGACCATTCATAAGGCCAAAGGATTAGAATTTGATACCGTTATTCTACCCAGCCTGCATCACCGAACGGGGCACGACAAATCTCGACTGCTATTATACCTTGAACAGCCTCACGCATCTAAGCAGACTGCTCATATCGTACTTGCGCCCATCCAATCGTCTACTGAGACGACAGACCCTTTATACCATTACTTAAATCATATCGAAAAGAAAAAATCAGCGTTAGAACAAGTCCGATGCTTATATGTGGCAGCCACGCGTGCGAAATCATCGCTCCATCTGATCACCTATATAGAAGTCACACCAGAAGCAGCTGATCCATGGGTCTTGCCAGCACCTCATAGTTTTGCGCGGCTCTTATGGCCCATTTTGCGCGAACAACTGGATATGCCGCCTAGGGACGCCTCCTCTCATCGATGCGATCCGCATCGGCTTAGCCCAGAGCAGCGCTCTGAACACAACACACCCCCCATGCTGGAGGCTCACCTGATACCTAACTATCGCTTGTCATCAGATAGCTATCCAGCTTTTCATATCCAGCCTCCTAAAAATCGCTCCCACACAACGCTATGCTCTATGGGCGATGCTCAAGCACAAATAGGGCAGCCCTATCTCGGCATCGTGATCCACGAAGCCTTGCAGCAAATTGCACAACAGCCAGAGATCTGGACTCAGGAGAAAATTCTAACTCATAGCCCTTATTGGAAGACTCGCCTCTATCAGCTAGGTATGCCTAGCGCACAACTCAATACAAGCAAAGCTATCATCATAGAAGCTATCTCTCGAACCCTGAACGATCCACAAGGACGCTGGATCTTATCCGCTGAGCATCACGAAGCAGAAAACGAATATGCTCTTACCAGTACGGCATTAACAGGGCAACCTCAACATTATATTATCGATAGAACCTTTATTGATCGATGCGGTGTCCGATGGATTATTGATTACAAAACAACGTACCCTTTGCATCACCAACAGATAAACGAATTTATTCAACAGCAATACCACCAGCATAAACAGCAACTGGAAAACTATGCTACTATTCTCGCCCATATAGAAGGACGTCCTATGCAATTAGGTTTGTACTTTCCACTGTGCTCTGCCTGGAAAGCTTGGCATGGTGCGCAAGGTATACCCATTCCACTTCAA
>JABABH010000231.1 GCA_014238325.1 Coxiellaceae bacterium
ATTTTTCCATACTTTCAATACATTACTTGATAACCAACAGCAAATTGTGCTGACTTGTGACCGCTACCCCAAAGAAATTCATGGTTTAGAGGAACGACTGCAATCTCGATTTGGCTGGGGCCTCACCGTATTTGTTGAGCCACCCGAATTAGAAACACGCGTTGCGATTTTAATCACAAAAGCAGAACAACTGAAAATCAACCTGTCCCAGGAGGTTGCATTTTTTATTGCTAAGCATATTCAGTCCAATGTTCGTGAACTTGAGGGGGCACTGAAAAGAGTGGTCGCTAATTCACAATTTACAGGCCAAGCTATTACCGTTGAATTTACGCAAGAGGCATTAAAAGATTTACTGACCTTGCAAGCCAAATTAATAACCATAGAAAATATTCAAAAAACTGCAGCTCAATATTATAAGATTAAAATCAGTGACTTATTATCAAAACGACGTAATCGTTCGATTGCACGACCTCGCCAGATGGCGATGGTCTTTGCTAAAGAGCTCACCAACCATAGCTTGCCTGAAATTGGTGAGGCATTCGGTGGTCGAGATCATACGACCGTATTGCATGCATGCCGCACGATAAAAAATTTACTGAAAACCTCCCCTGACCTTGCAGAAGATTATAAAAACCTTGTGCGCATTTTATCAGGCTAGGTTCTATCCAAGACATTATGACCCATCACTTCCATGGCTATAGGAATCTATATGAAATTTGAATTACCTCGAGACACCTTGCTCAAACCCTTGCAACAAGTGATTGGCGTCATTGGCCGAAAACAGCTAGATCCCATGTTAGCGCATGTGCTACTAGATATTACGTCTGAACAATTATCCATTACCGCGACAGATCTCGATATTGAACTCATCAGCCGAAGCCCTTTGGAGGTGCCGATTGACCAAATTTATCGGCTCACTTTACCTGGCCGAAAACTCGTCGATATCTGTCGCGCGATCCCAGAAGAGAGCCATATAACGGTGCATCCCGAAAAAGAACGTATCACCCTAAGAGCAGGCAGCAGCCGGTTCACACTCTCCACCTTACCGGCAGAACATTTCCCCAATACTTTAGCCGCAAAAAGCCCTCAACGCTTGACGATACCCGCCCCACCCTTTCTGCAATTGCTGCAGCGTACCGCCTTTGCTATGGCACAAGAAGACGTGCGGTTCTATTTTAATGGCATGCGACTCGAAATAAAAGACAACACTTTATCTACAGTCGCCAGCGATGGGCATCGCTTTGCTAAAAACAGTATGCCTGTGGATTGGCCTGAAGGTCAGCCACCTATAGGTATTATTATCCCTTATAAAGCCGTGCAGGAACTATCCCGCATCATCTCAGATCATCCAGAGCCATTGGATATTTTTATAGAAGGTCCCTCGATTCGCGTCGTCGGACAAACCTTTACGTGTACAGCCAAGTTGATTAAAGGACAATTTCCCGATTATTCCCATATCATTCCTAGGCTCACACAAACTCCTGCTATGATTGACCGGGACAAGCTCAAGCATGCCTTATTACGCACCGCCGTGCTCTGTTATGAAAAAAGCAAAGGGGTCCGTCTCGAATTTAGTCAGAACCGGCTTCATTTATCCAACCATACACCTGAACACGAAATTGCGGAAGAAGAACTCTCTATTGAATATACCGGTGAAACACTGACCTTCGCCTTTAATGTTCGCTATTTACTGGACATCCTTCAACATATGAATGCAGGCGACATACAATTTTCTTTATCCGATCCTAGCAGCAGTGTCCTCATCCAAGAAAAAGATGCTGCCTATAACGGCCTTTTTATTGTGATGCCTATGCGGCTATATGACTAGTTCCTTATGCCCCTTATTCTCTCGCTACAAACGACCTGCTTTCGCAATTTATCTAGCATTCATATTGAACCGGCCCCCCATATTAATATTTTTTTAGGACATAATGGTGCAGGTAAAACGAGCTTACTAGAATCGATTTTTTATGCGAGTACTGGGCGATCCTTTCGCACACAGCATGGGCAGCAGTTAATACAAGAAGATACAGACGCTTTATCTATTTGTCTCACTTTATCGCAATATGACACATCCTTCCCACTCGGTGTCACCAGACACCGCTCTGGCATGAAACAACTACGCGTGCATGCGCAATCCGTAGACCGATGGTCTGAACTAGCACACCATCTTCCTATCTCTTTGTTAAGCCATGCTAACCAACGTTTTCTATCCCATGGACCATCGATACGCCGTGCCTTTTTAGACTGGCTATTGTTTCACGTGGAACCTTCTTTTCTAGGGTGGTGGCAACAGTCCCAACGCGCGCTCAAACAACGCAATGCTGCACTCAAATCTGGCTATCCGAATGCTGACCTCCACTACTGGAACGAATCATTGAGCAGCAGTGCGGAAGCTATCGATCGTATGCGAAGCCATATTTTAGCAGCCTGGCAACCTTGCTTTCTTGAACTATGCCAGACTTTCCTCCCACAATACGCTTTTACACTCTACTATCATCGTGGCTGGCCAGCATCGACCTCGTTAACAGAGGCACTGGAAAAATCTTGGAACAGAGATTGTCAACTAGGTTATACTCAAATGGGCCCACATCGAGCCAATTTAGACATCTGCGTGAACAGCATTCCTGCACAAGCCCGCTTATCCCAAGGGCAGCAAAAATTGCTGGCACATGCTCTATATCTTTCTCAAGGCATATTTCTCACCCAACACAATAGGCAGCAAGCCATTTACTTAGTCGATGACTTAGCGGATACCTTAGATCAGCAAGCGCAAAAAAATCTATTAGCTCAACTCATTTCACTCAACAACCAAATCTTTATGACCGCTATTCATGCAGCCTCCTTACCTAAGATCTTAGCAGATTGCCACACTAAAATGTTTCACGTGGAACAAGGTAAGATCTACGAAGCCTAAAGCCACATACCTATGGCAGCGATGCAAAGCATAACCCTATAGTCTACTGAGTTCGTCATACTACCCTTGATTGCCCACATCCGCTGCACTAACCATGTTTTCCCTTATCACACAAGGTAATGGATATGCTACAGGAAGAGGTGCTATCAACAAGCACAACTGACTTCGATAAAGCTAAGCAAGAAGTCATCAAAAAATTCAGATCTGCTCAACTGGTTACAGGCCAGGGCGGCATTATAACCCCCTATTTTTAGGGATATTATTGAAGCCTCACCAGAAGCCGACGTGGAGCAGCACGTGGCAGCTAAAATGGAATATTGTATGGAAACTTTTTCTGATTTTTCTGATGATGATCCCCATTGGTGGCCGACAAAACTGATGACAAAGCAAGGAGATGTATGGGGCCTTAAGTTGCTATTCCACCATGATCTCAAGATTAAGCATAGATGTTTTAAAACAGGCAGTACACTGCTACATGTGGCGGCGTCACAGGGGCATATGGAGCGCGCTCAACTGCTCTTGGAGAACGGTGCAAATCTTGAAGCAAAAGATAAGCAGGGTAATACACCGCTAAAGCTGACGCTACACTGCATGATGTTTTTTAGAGCTAGATCGGCCGAATATTTGAAGGTCGCTGGACTGCTCCTGAAGTACGGTGCGAAGATAAACGAAAACACCTTAACGTATGCAAAACAGACAGGGAAGCCGGAGCTCATCAATATAATTGAAGAGCATATAGCATCCCTCCTAGGCCTAGCCTCACAGGGTCCGACCCTGTTCCCACTCAAAGCAGCATCTACATCACCAGAATCGCGTACCGATTGCAGTCCTAGGTGATAAGACGATATTCAATGGGCGTTATACGAACGCCCATTGAAAGATATATCCAGGCACCGCCATGCTTATGGGATGAATGACGTTATTCCATCAGCTCAGCAGATTGGCCAAGCATCGCTGTACCTATGGTTCTGTGCCCACCTAGGTAGGCGACACAGAACACCATGGGTTTATTTTATGTCGCTTTGCTCTTCAGTCGGCAGCATCTCTGGGATAGGAGATCGTGTGGACATAGCATGCTGCTCCCACAGGCCAATCGCGACACTGACGATAAGATTAGCCAAAAACCCTGGCACGATCTCGTAAAGCGCAAAGGCTCCGCCCATAGGAGCCAGCAATTTCCAAGCAACAACCACCACCGCACCAGCAATAACCCCCCCCAGTGCGGCATTGCGCGTCATATTTTTCCAGTATAGAGATAATAACATCACCGGGCCAAAGGTCGCGCCCAATCCACCCCAGGCAAAACTCACTAATGCCAAAATCGTCTGGTTTGGTTTCATCGCTAGCACAATCGCGAGCAAGGTAATCAGCATGACGCATACCCGACTCAATATTAATAGATGACGGCTGCCTGCCTTTTTATTGAAAAAGCGTTTATAAATATCTGCTGTTAAGGCACTAGAAGCCGCTAATAATTGCGCTGAGATTGTGCTCATAATGGCGGATAATACGGCTGCCAATAAGATGCCGGCAATCCACGGATTAAAAAGCACCTCTGATAAATGTAAAAATATGCTTTCTGGATCTTTTAAATTATGATGGTAATAGATGGCCCCCAGCAGACCCACACCCATGGCACCAATCAGTGAACATATCATCCAGCCTGTACATATCCTCCGCGCCTGAGGCAGAACAGCTGGTGACTTTGCCGCCATAAATCGGACTAAGATATGAGGCTGACCAAAATAGCCCAAGCCCCAGGCTAATAAAGAAATCACGGTCATCGCACTGATACCCGCTAACGGATGAAAAAAACTGGCGGGTAAATTCACATGTGTGCCAGCCTGCAGTAGGTGGCCATGGCATAACATATAGATCGGCACCGCCAATAATGCCGCAAACATCAAACAACCTTGAAAGAAATCAATACGATTCACCGCTAGAAAGCCACCAATACTCGTATAGGCCATAATCAAGATCGCAAATAACCATAATGCGGTTCGATAATGTAATGCGAATATCGTATGAAATAATACGGCCCCTCCCACTAAAGCAGAGGACGCATAAAACGTAAAGAATAATAGAATCACGACCGCCATCAACATGCGTAATAAACCAGAACGATCTTTAAAACGGCGATCAAAATATTCAGGAATCGTCTGCGCATCATTCGCCTTTTCAGACGCCACCCTCAAGCGTCCCGCTACAAAACGCCAATTTAAATATGCACCGAGCGTCAAGCCAATCGGTAGCCAAATTTGATTGAGCCCATGCACAAAAACGGTGCCTGGTAATGCCAATAACAGCCATCCACTCATATCTGAAGCACCAGCGCCTAATGCCGTGACAGGGCCACTTAGGCTCCGATTACTTAAAATAAATCCAGATAAACTCGACATACCGCGCTTAGAATAAACCGCAATAAGAAAAATAAAGATAAAATAAATAATAAAAGTAATAATTTGTGGCAGACTCGACATGGGATCCTCTTTATAAGTGGGATAGAAAGACGTGGGTCAACAACGGCATTGATCTATCCAAGCTATCAATAGCATGGACTTTCTATTTTAACCTATTGTCTTAAAAAAATACAGCCCTCCACTCTTGAGCCCCCAAACAAAATCATGTAACTATTTAATATACATGATATTATTCGATAAAATTTGCAATAACTTAGCCTCAATAAAAATAGCTATTCCAGCGGTAAACCGCATTCTCAGCCCCCCCTATTAAATCATACAGCAGTAGGCACCGCTCCATCGCCCACTCGAACAAACGATGGCTTACGCATAAAACGATCGACAATATGACGCCCTATGGGCAAACTAGCCGTGGCAGCGGGTGAAGGCGCATTACAAACATATAAACTACGTGATGTTTCCATAAATAAAAAATCTTCAATCAGCTGTCCGCTAGCTCCCACAGCTTGAGCGCGCACACCTGCTGGGTATCGCTGCAAATCCTGGGATTGAATCATAGGAAAATAGCGCTGCACCATATTCAAATAACATGACTTAAACATGGAATCACGCCATTGAGCATAGATCATTTTATAATGACGAGCGCATAACTTCCACACCGCAGGCTGACAAGCGGCTTCCCAACAATCTCGTATATTGATATCCCTCCAACGATAACCCTCTCGCGATAAAGCTAGTACCGCATTAGGACCCACTGTCACAGAGCTATCCATATGCGGCGTAAAATGCACGCCCAAAAAAGGATAGGCTGGATGGGGAACAGGGTAAATTAAATGCTTAATCATCGTATTGTATGTGTGCTTCAAGACATAATACTCGCCACGAAAAGGTAAGATTTTAAAATTTGGAGCCAAGCCCGACATCTTTAACAAGCGATCCGCCTGTAATCCGCCGCAAACCATTAAATAAGCACCGGTATACGTATCCGTCGCAGTACGTACCACCACCTGCTGCATCGACTCTTTAATACCTCTAACCCGTGCTTGGCAGCAAATTTCTCCGCCATACTGCCTAAATAGCGTCGCATATTGCTCACATACGCGCTTCCAATCGACAATAGCTGTGTCTTTTACAAAAAGCGCACCCGCAGAGCGCAGCCCGGGCTGTAGACGGTTTGTCTCCGCCATGCTCATTTTTTTAACTATCAAGCCATTCTCAAGACAGCGATGCATCAAAGCATTTAAGCGCACCAACTCCTCTTCTTCCACAGCGTTAATAATTTTACCGGGCACTTGAATAGGGATTTTGTAGATTTCACAAAAATGTTTGATTTCTCTGGAACCTGCTATACAAAATTGTGCCTTTAAACTATCGGGAGGATAATAGACTCCAGCATGAATCACCCCACTGTTATGCCCTGTTTGATGCGACCCCAAGACAGCCTCTTTTTCTAACAGGAGCACTCGTAGGGTTTTATCCCGCTGCAATAACTGAAAGGCTGTCGAGCAGCCAATAATACCTCCACCAATGATAATCACATCATAGTGCACAGACATGATTATAGGCCCTCGTACATCTCTAACACCTCATGGACATCACCAAAAGCTTTAATTTCGCCGTGTTCTAGCCATAAAGCTTTATCACAAACTTTTCTGATTAAATCATTAGAATGGGATGCCAATACCAAGGTATGCATCTTTTGATAAAAATCGTCGATGCGTTGCTTAGCTTTCTTCACAAACCCAGCATCACCGGTACTAATATGCTCGTCCATCAAGATAATATCAGACTCTAAGCTGGTCATCACAGAAAAACTCAAGCGCGTCATCATACCCGAAGAATAGCTGCGCACTGGGAGGTGAATAAAATCTCCTAATTCACTAAATTCAATAATGTCCTGTTCCTTCTTCGCAATTTCCTGCTTAGACATGCCAAAGAGCATACACATCGTTCGGATATTTTCGATACCGGTATCATCAGCCTCTACACCGACGTCCATACTTAATAATGGGATAACTTTACCACGACAAATATAGTGACCATGGGTCGGTCGGTAAATACGCGCCAACAATCTTAGCAAGGTGGTTTTTCCTGCTCCATTATGACCGACTAATCCTAAACGATCTCCGCGCTGAATGGTAAACGAAATATCTCGTAATGCATCCACCTTGATCTTATTTTTCTTATTTTTGCTGATTTTCCCACCTAAACAATTCACCATCGAAGAACGAAACCCTCGATTAACATCAAAGATAGGGACCTCGAGCGATACATGGTGCAATTCAATTTGATTATTCATCTTTATAACCAATATATTAATTTATTATAATTACGCCCTAAATAAACCATCGTGCCCACGCCACCCACTAACAAAATTATAATATCGACGGTCCAATTGATCAGGTGCGCAGGTTGGCCCAATAGTGGATATCGAACCGTACTAATAAAATGATAGAGAGGATTCATATATGTCGTCACGAAAGCAATTTTGCCCCCACCTAACTGAGACTCCGGCCAAAAAATAGGCGTCACAAACATCGCGATTTGTAAGACACTCGATACAATAGGCTGCATATCCCGTAGACGTGCACATAGCAATCCCAACGCAATCGAGATCCAAGTACAATTTAAAAATAGTAATATTAAGCCTGGAATTGCTAATACTGTATAGCCATTCAAAGGTACTTGAAACATAATCGCGACAGCAATAAATACAATAAGATGATGGAAAAATACCATAATATTGCGAGCAACTACTTGAAAAGCATAAAAACTATAGGCCCAAGTCATCTGCTTGATATATTTCTCTGTCGAGATAAACGTTAAACATGAGTCGTTCACCGTAGCAGAAAAAAATACCCAAGCAACATAAGCCGCGGAAAAAGTCGGTAAATATTCACGCACGTTCTGATGCCATAGGCCGCAGGATAATACCCCCAAACTACCAATAAATATTGCTACACTTAAAGTCGACCAAAAAGGGCCTAATTGCGTCCGGCGATACCGCCTCCTGATCTCCGCGTGCGCGAGATAAAGCCATAATTTCCATATTTTCAATCCTTGGAAATAATCTCTCGCTCCGATATAAAAATAACCACGTCGTTTAGGCTCAATTAAAGTGGTGATATCCAGGGTATCTGCAACGGGTATATTCGTCATGTCTTCCATCTAGTACTCTCAAAGTTAAAAAATAAATAGGTTATGATATCCGGATATTTTGCTCATGCTCATCTTAACGGGTATAAGCTAGCCCTTCTCCTGCATCAATCGGCAGCATACAACCACAAAATAAAGGCCCTGGGTGATCGGCTATCATCTTGATCACGGAGACGATGTCTGAGGCCGGACAAAGCTGCATCGCAGGCAACCGTGAAGAAAAGCGTTCAAATTTCTCAAAATCTTCTTGTTTAAAATCAAACATATTATTCCCCTCAGCCATAAAACTACCTGGAGAAATCCCCGTGACCACAACGCCCGTCGATGCCAAAGCCCGACCTAAGCTTCTCACATAAGCCGCTAACGCAGATTTAGCGGTATTATACGCAACCGATCCACAGGATGCATCCGATGCCGTCGAGCCCACATGAATGACGACCCCCCTATGACGTTCTATCATTTTCGGAATGATATGATGATTAATTTGCGTGGCTGCACATAAATTAATATCTAATAACTGACCTAAATCTGCTCTGCTCAGCAATGGATCATGCTTTTTAAATCCACCACCAGCACAATGGAGAATAATATCAGGAATAAAATTCCTGGCCAACATATCTGTAATGGTCGCCTCTACTGCATGTGCCTCTCTAAAATCAACAGCATAAATTTCACTGGGATAATCTAATTCTGCTTGCAACACATGTAATTTTTCTTGAGATCCAGAGAATAAACATAGATGCGCCCCCAGCCTTGAGAAAAAGCGGCTGCATGCTTTTCCTAATCCAGACCCAGCTCCCGTGATGAGTATTTTTTTATCTTCCATGCCTCTGAATATTACACCATACGAATTGAATGAAATTGAGGCTCAAGATTAGCAAGTCTTAATCCACTGAACAAGCATTCCTTGATGATAATTTAAGCAAATTTGAAGCAACACATCATCGATCACTGCTATGACTCTTGTTTGTTGATAGGATTATTGCTACGGTATGCTCTCTTAAAGCAAGCTCCACAACAGCATAATGGACCATGACTCGTATTGTTAAAAAAATAAAGGCACAAGGGTGGTTATGGTTTCTACGTCGTCTTTATCGCGAAATCCTAAACCCTCATACGAAGCTAGGCACCTGGCTTAAACCTTTACAATTACCCGTACGCTATCTGGTCGCACAGCCTATAGCCTGGCTAGATAAGCGCTTATCTCAACAAAAATCACTGCCTGATGCGTTGTATTTTTTTTATGACCTTGAAGTAGAACCCGTCACTTACGACTTCTGCTTTGCTTTAGCCATTGCAGAGGCACGGCGCCAGTATGACCAACTCTCTCAATTAAAAGTTATTATTGTCCCAGGCTTATCCGCAGGCCTACGTCAAGAAGACCCTGCATATGATGCGATTATTAACCATACTTCCCGATGGTGGCGCATCTATAATATCATCCTGCCCAGCACCATGTTGCTTTCAAAAACTCCTAGCATTTATTGCTGTACCTCTCGAAAAGAAGCACTATTACTAGAAAAAGAATGCACTGGACACCGCTACCCTGATCATTATAGCGTCACCTGTCCTACCACTCATCAAATGAAAGATGGGCTGTCTTTGCCACCCCATGATATAGCTGTTTTTCAAGCAACATCGCAGGCGCGAACTTATGTCAGCCAATGGATCGCAGAACACATCAACCATCGTCAACTCATTACGATTACGCTACGACAATTTGATTATGTCAAGGAGAGAAATAGCAATATCCATGCCTGGTCACAATTTGTAAAAACCCTGGACCTCAAAAGATTTCTCGTGGTTATTATTCCTGATGTAGAACAAGCCATGTCATCTCCACCTCCTCATGGCTTTCCAGATTGTTTATATTTTAGTGCCGCATGCTGGAATTTAGGGCTGCGTGCTGCATTATATGAACTAGCCTATATGAATTTAGGTGTGAATAATGGGCCCATGTCATTATGCTGGCTCAACCCACGATGCTGTTATATTACCTTTAAGATGTTTACCCCTGGTGTACAGCTCGGCGCGTCCCGGAATATGCAACGCCAAGGATTGAAGCTCCACCGTCCTCCTCCTTTCGCCCAAGCGTGGCAACGGTGGGTATGGGGGCCTGATAATACAGACAATATTTCCAAAGAATTTCACGCAATGCTCAAAATACTGGATGCAAATGAGCATCGACAAGCCGTAGCCGATACTCTATAATGAACGACCAGCAAGAAGGATCGAGCATGTATATTCCATTTTCCGGCTTAAAGCTACAAAGCATAGCCTTATGGCCAGAAGTCGCGCCGGCCTTAGAGTCCGTTTTTAAAAGCGGCCATTTTATCTTAGGAGAGCCTGTCTTAGCATTTGAAAAACGATTCGCTCAGCATCACCACCGTAAATTTGCCATCAGCGTAAACTCTGGTACAGACGCCTTATGCTTATCCTTGCGCGCTTTAGATATCGGTCCAGGCGATGAAGTCATTACTAGCTGTAATACCTTTATTACAACCATCAGCAGCATTGCACTAACAGGTGCAATGCCTGTACTAGTCGATATTCAGAAGGACGATAATATAGATGTTGAACAGATTGAAGCATCTATTACGAGAAAAACAAAAGCGATTATGCCCGTGCATTGGACAGGTCGACCTTGTCATATGGATCGCATCTGCGCTTTAGCCCAACAATATAACCTACCTATTATTGAAGATGCTGCCCAAGCCATTGGCGCTCGGTATAAAGGCCAACTAGCTGGAACTTTCGGTATACTGGGCTGCTTTAGCTTACATCCTGGAAAGACCTTAAATGCAGCCGGTGACGCAGGCATCATTATCAGCGACAACACCGAGCTCGCGCAAAAAATCCGGGCACTCAGAAATAACGGATTATCCGAGCAAGGTCGCTGTCATGCTTGGAGCAATAATTCTCGCCTGGATAATATGCAAGCTGCTATTTTAAATATTAAATATGAATATCTTGAACAATGGACACAAGAGCGAATTGCCATCGCTGCCTATTATTCAGAGCAGCTGAGCGGGATAGAGGGCATAACACTCCCTGTTGTCCATCATGATGACTATGATGCTGTCTTTCATACCTATATTATAAAGATCCAAGACCGGGATGCCCTAAAACAATACTTATATCATCATGGCATCGAAACGCATATTCATTATTCCCCTCCAATCTATGAGCAGCCTATAGGCATACAGACTTTCCCTGATGGATCGAAGCGGTTCCCCGTGATGTCGCGTGTTTCAAAACAAGTGCTATCCCTGCCTATTTATCCAGAATTAGAGACAGCACAACAACACTATATCGTTACAAAAATTAAGGACTATTACGCCACATCTCTCACGCAGAAAGTGATGGCTGAGACTATCAACGCCTCCACCCGATAAGGATACCGATTATGCATGTCCCCTATTCCTATTTAGAACGACAATTTTCCGATATCGAACCTTATTTAAACGATATCCGAAACTTCGTAAAAACTACGGACTTCACCTTAGGGAAACCGCTCGAAGATTTTGAGCAGACTTTCGCAAAATTACACCAAGCGCCGCATGCCATTGGCGTAGGCACGGGTACGGATGCGCTAGTCATGTCATTAAAAATGCTCAATATTGGCGCTGGTGATGAAGTGATTACCTGTGCGAATACCTTTATTGCATCGGTTGGCGCTATCGTGCAAGCTGGAGCGACGCCCGTCTTTGTCGATAGTGACAATGGCTATGTGATGGATGCTAGTAAAATAGAAGCGGCCATCACCCAACGGACCAAAGCCATACTACCCGTCCACTACACCGGCAATATAGCTGATATGAACTCTATTGCTAAAATAGCAAAAAAACATGGTCTATCTATTATTGAAGATGCCTGTCAAACCATTTTAGGGCATATCGATGATCAATACGTTGGTAGTTGGGGCACATTTGCATGCTTTAGTCTGCACCCCTTAAAAAATCTGAATGTATGGTCGGATGCTGGCGTCATTATTACCCACTCTGACGAATATGCCGAAAAGCTCAAACGTTATCGTAATCATGGCTTAATCAATCGAGATGTTTGTCTGGATTATGGTATCAATTGTAGGATGGATACGATACAGGCGGTGATCGCCAACAGATTGCTTCCCTCGCTCACAGCATTTACGGAAAAACGTCGCGCCATTGCAAAAACGTATGACGATGCTTTTAGAGGGTTATCTGATTTTATTGATATTCCTATTCGTCGAGAAGGCGTCTATCACGTTTTTCATATTTATGTATTACGCGTCAAACATCGAGATGCCTTATTACAATACTTAGAAGAGCATGGCATTGAAGCCAAAATACATTATCCTATTGCTATGCATCTACAACCCGCAGCAAAACAACTCGGTTATCAAGCAGGCGATTTCCCTATAGCAGAGGAACATGGGAAAGTGGCGATCACCTTACCGGCTCATCCCTATCTAAGAGAAGAAGAAATCAACTATACCATAAAAACTGTCCAAGCCTTTTATATTAAGCAACATGATCAAACTGCAACATCTAAAGCCTATGCTCACCACGCATAAACAAGCCCCCATGCTACCTTGTCTGAGTTGCGCTCATACCTCACTTGATACCTTTCCATCATTTGCTCGGTTTAAAAGGATCAGCTCAGATTGCAAGCCTTTTCCAGAGGGCGGTGAATTATTACAGTGCCAAGCCTGCGATCTGGTACAAAAACCAACAAATACTCAATGGCAACAAGATGTGTCCTTAACATATGAGCATTATACTCCTTATCCCTCCACCCTTGGGAGAGAACAAAAAACCTTTGACCCTATCACGGGCATAGGCCGTAGTCGATCAGATAAACTCTGCGAATTTATTCAAAGCCAGCAAAGGCTCACCCAGATTACAGGCAAAGTGCTCGACTATGGTTGCGGAAATGGTGTATTTTTATCTGCCTTTTCTAAGCTATGGCCCAACTGGAAACTGTATGGCTGCGATATGAATCGACAGCATGAACCGATACTACACAAAATTCCGAATTTTATACAACTCTATACAGCCCATCATCTGCCCGAACAAATCTATGATTGTATTTCCCTGGTACATAACTTAGAACATTTACCGACTCCTATAGACACACTCAGGCAACTCAAAAATTATTTATCCCCATCAGGATTATTATTCATACAAGTCCCTAATCTTATGCAAAGCCCTCATGATATTTTAATTGTCGATCATGCGATGCATTTTAGCCCACATACTTTATCGAACTTATTGCACCTGGCTGGTTTTAGCATCACCACCCTATCAAGCCACTTGGTTACTAAAGAAATTACAGTATTAGCAAAACCAGCATTCATACCCGAGTATAATTCACCTGATCAGCCAGAATCAAAGCATACTGATCCTATCATTTCTCAACATATGAACTACCTCCTGCATATGATTGAAGATATACAGCACTTAGAGCAACAAGGACCATTTGCGATATTTGGATCTGCCATTGCTGCTTCATGGTTATCACACTATACAAAAAATTTTATTTGTTTTGTCGATGAAGATTCGAATACCTGGGGAAATACATTATATAACAAGTCTATTCTCCCTATTGATCAAGTACCTCAAGGAATACCCATTTATATTGGCTTACCCATGAGCATTGCAAAAGAGATTCAAAAGAGGTACGCCCATACAGGACGATCATTGATACTACCCTCCCATACATTAGCTCATAGCCTATGATAACTTACCATCATATTGGTGGACGCAACGGGACCTATCCCATGCCCATCAACAACACTCCTTTCACACAAGACACGCATCTTATTCTCTATGATGCTGATCCAAACTGCCAGGAGACCATGGCACAAACCCAGCATCATAATTTCAAAAAAACGACCATTCTTCCCTATTGCATAGGCAGTAACACTGAGACTGGATACCTAAATATTAATTTCCACCCTACCACCAACTCTTTATATACTTTTAATACAGACTTTGACGACTACCATGCTATGCTTAATCCTATTTATGGCGCCTATCGCTGGGGAGATGCTGCAAAAAAGGTAGATTGTATACCCGTAACGCTCCTCTCTCTAAAAGACGCCTTAAAAAAAGCTCATATAGATGATCCTATGGACTTTCTATCTTTAGATGTGCAAGGTGCAGAATATGACGTACTAATGGGAGCAAAGGACCTGATTAAAAATTATTGTTTAGGACTTTGTCTAGAAGTAGAATTTGTAGAACTTTATAAAAATCAGAAATCCTTTGCTGATGTCCATCAACTTATGGAAAGGCTAGGTTTTCAACTGCTCGATCTGAGCACGAAGAATCGATATACACCATGCTCAGCCATTGGCTTTCACGGATATGAGCAGCCCTTATACGGGGAGATGATTTATATCAAACATCCTCGATTATGGTCGACACATGACGCAAATTATCTCTATAAATTAGCTCTATTTGCCCTTATTCATGGTAAAGTGGGTCTCTGCTTAAAAGCCCTAGCTATGGTTGCTTTACTACCCCCCATAATCGATAGTGATATGCATTATATCATATGCCTACAGAAAATATGGCACCTATATCAAGAAGAACGATCCTGCAAATATCCCTCCTTATCTGAATTATTCTCTGGAGAAATGTTAGCCGGCTATTATAGAGGCATCCCCAATGACGCGGAACAATTTATGAGCGATAATCAACGTATCAAAAATCATATGGCTAAAAATTATGGGCCTTTTGAGGCTAAACTCAAAAATTTAGCAAGCATCAAAAGCACCCCTTTCGAATCCTTATTGCAAACATATGGTATGCAGGATGTCGCAAATATTGTGAAAAAGAATCGGCTAAATGAATCTGCAAACTTACTAACACTCATCGCTCGATATAAACCACAAACTCGGAAAGCCAACACTATTCTAAACTGTAAGTGATAAAAAAGTGCACCTACCTCACTCTCTCACACATTTTATAAAGTTTTTCTTAAAATATAAGCAACTTCGTGGGTTTTCGCCATTTGATATGACAAAAAAAATCCTGTCCTACTTTCTAAAATTCCTATCAACGCCTTATGCTAGCATGCTTGATCATTATGCAGCCTCTTGCTCAAAAAAGCCCCCTACTCTCCCAGAAGACATTGACTTCGTTATACACTTCTGCTGCTGGGGGAAGGCCTATACAGATAAAATACAGCGCTACTTATACCCATCCATGCTAACCTTAGGCAACTTACCCGAAGTTTCAAACAAGCATAACGTATTTATTCTTATTCATTGTAGTGAAGCAACAAAAAATACATTAGTCAATGCACCCATTACCCAAAAAATCATGGCATATGCGAAAATAAAATATATGGTCATTCCAGAAGCCTTAACCAAGTTTTTTCAAACGCAACACAGACTTTCAATTTTAAATTATCTCCATCAATCAAAATACTCACTGTTGGGCATTTTGCAAACCCAAGCACTTAATATTGCTGTGTGTCGTCAAGCTTATATCTCTTTTCTTATGCCTGACTTTATTCTGTCAGACTCTTTCTTCACCAATATTTTTAAATCCATCAAACACAAGAAAATAGTCTTAGCAACTGCCTTTAGAAGCAATTATCATAGTATCAGCGACGCCCTGAAACCATGTTTCAACACGGACAAAACACGGCTATATGTATCAGCACAAAAAGCAAGAGCCCTGCAAGTGGAACATATCCATGACGCCGCAAAGAGAAGAATTGTTGCACCATCCACTCCCTATTTTAATCCTACTCCTCAACTATTATTTGAAACGGCATCAGGATTCATCGTACGATCCGCCCATTATCACCCTATCTTAATTCATGCTCAAAACATACGCCATGGTTTCCAAGCAGATGGTTCGCCAATAGACTATACCTTATTAAACCACATTCTCTCTCAGCATGTCTCTCTTACAGAACAAATTGCTGTCTGCGATGAAGGTACAAATATAGCCTTTATAGAAATGAGCGATCACAATACTGAACCATTGTTGCTGCATAAACGACTAAAATTTTACACAAAATTTCAAAAATATAGTCAGCTAATAAAAAGAGTCGCCAAAATAATCGCCTCTAATCCACATGTTATGGACACCCCTCTATGCCGACATCTATTTTCTATCGAAAATAAATTTGAATCATCGCAACACCAAAAGATTGGAGATTGCATGGATAGTAATATCTTTTTTTCAGATTTGTATAGAACAACACAAGAAAAAATATGAAAATTTCACCCAGAGGGATATAATTTCATGAGGCAAAAACAAACCGGAAAGGCCATAGCATTAAGTGCAATTAAAACTATCTTGATCAAGACACCAAGGCTTTATAAAATAGTGCGGACTTTAAACAGAAAACGAGTGTACATGTATCCTCGTTTAAAATATCCCATTAAATATCTGTTCGGGATCTATGACTTCTCCAAATTTCTTGCTATGGCCCAACAACAATCACCAGCAGCAACGCTTGCCACAATACATAAAGAATATCGATACTGGAAGCCCCATCTTATTCACTTTCTAACTCATTTGTTTTCTTATATAATGAGCGACGTTGAATCTTCCTGTAACATAGAAAAAGGAACTGACTATATTATACATCTCTGCTGCTGGGACCCAAACTATACTTATCAACTGCTAAATTATTTGTACCCCTCCATGTTAGCCGAAGGGAATTTACCAAGCATTTCAAAGCACTACAAATCAATTATTCTGATTCATTGTAGTGAAGCAACAAGGACGCAACTGCTTAACGCAAGAATCAGTAAGCATATTAGAAAATATGCAGCAATAGAATACCTAATTATTCCAGCGGAATTAACTAATCACTTAAAATATAAGCCTAAATTTTTTATTTTTAAGAACTTTAAATTATTCAACAATACTGTTGACGGTCTAAAGTATATAATTTTAGGAACTATGCAATCGCAAGCGCTCGCCAGTGCTGTACGTCATAAAACGTATATCTCTTTTCTTCTTGCTGACCTCGTTTTATCAAACCATTTTTTCAATAATGCGTTCTCCGTCATCAAACAAAAAAGGGTCGTGTTAGTAACTACACTTAAAACTAACTATCACAGCATTAATACATTCCTCACAGAATTTTTCAACCCAGACAAAACACAATTATCTATTCCTGCAAAAACCTGTAGAGCACTGGAAGTTGATCACCTACACCCTTGGTTTAAAAGAAGAATCGTATCGCCATCAACTCCGTATTTTACCCCCTCTCCACAACTAATATTCCGTACGGAATCTAGTATGATATTACGAGTTGCTCACTATAATCCTATTTTAATCAATACTCGAGTCATTAATCATTCTTATAAAGTAGATTATAATCCGATAGATTTCACCCTGGTTAATCGATTACTCTCTCAACATCAATCTATTCCAGAACAAATTATCGTCTGTGATCACTCCTCCAATATAGATATGGTAGAAATCACTGATGGCGATGCTGAACCATTCAACCTATGCGGAACACCAAAATTTCAAACCTATACCAGCTTAGTACAAAACGTATGCAGCATGATTATTTCTAATCCATATAGTTTGGGTACCCCTCTATGCCGCTATCTTTTCTCTATTGAAAATAAATTTGAATCATCAAGTCACCAAAAAACAGGGGAGCACATTGATAGTGATAAATTTCTCGCCGATGTCTATAAGATGGTGGAAACATCTAAGCAAGGATACAAGCCTATTAAAGCACACCTGACCCTATAACCACCATGCCCCTGTAATACTATGACAGACAATTATCCTTCTCCTTTAGTTAGTATTCTAGTCACAACGTATAATCGTAGTCACTTACTGAAGCGTGCAATCCAGTCAGCACTAGCACAAGACTATGAACATTTAGAACTCGTCATTATTGATGACTGCTCTTCAGACGATACACCTGATATCGTTCGCTCCATTGACGATAGCAGAATTCGTTACATTCGAAATACAGAAAATGTTGGTTCAAAGGATGGAGATCGCATTCATCTGCATAGATTTGTATATACTTTGATGCGTGGTCAATACTTTGTGTATTTATGTGATGATGATTACTGGCCTAAAACTACTTTAATCCGAAGGCAAGTAGAAATACTTTCTCATGACCAGAATGTTGCCATGGTTGTTGGGGGACAATTATCCATTCGGTATATCAAAGATCACGATCTCTCAAATATTACAAGCATCTTAGAGTCTATTCCTCAAGTTGAATACAATCTTATGCATACACAGCCTAAAAAAACAGATTTCTTTGCAAAAGGTCTATACAAAAAAAAATTTATGACATCGGAAGAATTTCTAGACGCTTTTGCTGAAAACCCGCATGCTAGAAATTTAATTGCTGGTGCGACTCTATATTCACGGAAAATTTTTATACAATCCGGCACTTTTTCATCCAGAGAGGGCTCAGTATTTCAAGCTGGTTATGAACTATCTATGGGGCCTGCATGCTACGGTCAGGTTGTTTATCTAGATGAGCCTGCCATTATTGTCACCGTACTCGCCTCTAATGCCAGCTTCAGTCGCACTCAACTGTATCATTACTATGACTGCATTAAAAGCATTATATGCGCACTCCACACCCCCTTATCTCATATTAAGGATTTAAAAAAACGACGTTTTATAAAGAAAATTCGACGAAAAACTATTCGCAATGTTACTCGTGGTTTTCTAGTTAATACTATGACCATTATAAGAGATGGTGTATTAGACCTGTGCAGCCTAGAAAATATGAGTTGCTCCGTCTATCCCAGACACGCCCTTAAAATATATAGTATATATAGAATTTTTCCTGGGATACGAGAAGGAAAGCTAATAGCTTATATTTATTTTTTAAAACTCAAAAAATTGATAACCCTTTTAATCCGGAAAAGCTGATAGCATCTAAAGACATAGGGGTAGATCGTAAAAATATAAGCAAACACTAATTTGCACGATTCCTTATTAGGGAAGATTAGATATTTGACATGTTGCCATAGAAAATAAATAAAAACAGGCACTTTTAAGTGTCGGCGTATTTCATTCGTATTTTTTTCTACGGATAATGACCCAGGCCTATAAACACAAACTAAACCTCTCAACATTTCAAGGTTCCAGTGCTGCATATATTTTTTTCTATCACACCTACTCACAAGACTATCTTTAAACAATCCTCTGAAAATTCGTTGCGCATACTGATGATAGCAATAAGCAAAGGTTAAAGGGTATTGTTCAGTTAATCCCCCTACTGATGTCACATGAATATGCGGGTCGCTCTCAAACCCCACCTCACCAGCTCTCGCGATCGCCATAATAAACTCTAAATCAGAACCAAATGCATCGGGTAGTTCATGGCGCCGAAAAATAAAATGATTTGAATTTAACTGGACGATCATATTAACCCTTATAACTGCATATAGAGCACATTTTTGCAAAAATATATCATGGATATAACGGTGAATAAATTCGGCACCTGTTATAATAAGATTATCACGACACCAATTTTGAACCTCTTCTTCTCCTTCAAACAAGATCGGTATTTGAACCATGCTTAATTTTAGGTTGTGGTCGAGCCTCTTACAAGCACGACGGATAGAGCTGGCATCAATAAACTCATTTTTATCTGTCGTTAATAATGTATATTGGGCCTGACAATGTTGATTATAATAGACCTGCAAAGCTGAAAATAAACCAAGATTCTTCGGCATTCTAATATAACGAACTTGCTCTGCATTAAAATGTCGAGACACCCCTTCTACCGAAACAACACCTAAGCCCGGAACTTCTTCTAATTTCCAAGAACCATCATCAATAACAACAAAACGACAACTAGGCATATGAAGCCGCATACCTGAGCATAGCAAATGGTATAGTTTTTTAGGTCTATTAAAGGTTGGAATGAGAACTTCTAGTTGAACACGATGATTATTTTGTATCATGATAGACCCAGTATATCTCGATATTTTTCCATAAACGCTTGAGGAATACGTCCATTATACCCCATATCGTATTTTTCAACTAATCGATTAAAAGCATTCTCGTTATTGCTTATACAATGGTTGGGCAAATTTAATAATGCTTCGTCTAAACCTAGCATCATGTCTTTAGGGTCTATCCGTTTCAAAGCAACCTTGTGTATATCAAGAAGGAACTGACTATCTGCATAGGCTAATCGTGCAAACACCTCTTCTATCGTTAATACTCTATTTTTTCTATATGAATAATAAAAACATGGCATAAATAAACTATTCGGATAATACGGTATTCCCTTAATAAGCTGATAATTAAGATGCAAGCTTGGAACTCCAAAACTTCTAGCTACTGCATGTAAGCCGGTAGACGTTGTAATAAACAAGCGACAACTCGCTGATAATCCAACATCTAATACACTTGAGCGATTAGATTTATGCGCATAGTCGATAACACGATCAGGATGCTGAAATTGCCGCTTATCTAGCCTAGGTGCAGAAGGATGCCCCATGCGAATAACCCAGCCCCCTCTCTCTACAACGGCATTAATCAAAGGATAAAAATCCTCTACTGGCGTATTACGATGACTTTGGCTCATATCATCTTCCACAGAATAATAACCTGCTGAGCGAACATGCAAACAAACAAACCAATCTTCTGCTTGTAAGCCCCATCGATCTCTTTGCTCGGCAACAGCTGCTTGATGTAGCTTAGTGAGTTTTAATAGAGGCTCTCTGCCTTCTTGATGCCATCGGCCTTGTATGTCTGCCATAGCATAATGTGAGTAGAATACCTTCTTACATACCGATGTTCTTCTATAATCTTCCGGAATGACCCAATTCCAATCTGATTCAATCGGCTGATATACGGATAATTTAGCAATATCATTGGGATCAGTCACAATTTCAATATAAGAAGACCAATAATTTAAGAATTCACGATTCACAATCTCTTGCTCAGGCGCTAGCACATAATAGGGTCGATTATCTTGAGTTAAAATCTTTCGCTTAATAAAACTATCAAGATGTCCCATGCAGCCAATGGAACGTATGCATAAAAAAAAAAAAAATACATGGTCATCCCAAGCATGGAACTTAACTAGAGCACACCTTGCTCGTTCTTGATACACAAAAGATAAAAGCGCCTGTTTATATCGCGCTCGATTCCATAAATTAACAGCAATTTCTTTATCACTATAGACACGAAACTCTATAATATCTTGATGATTAAAAAAAACACCAATAAAACATAAATACATGCTTCGAAAGAGGCTTTCTTCTGCTAAATAATAATTAATCACAGGCCGAGATACATATGCCTCTATACTTCGCATCATAAAGCGACCTTTAAAAAAAAGTCTAACCTTCCAAGCTAAGCGCCATATATACCTGAAACCAAGCAAAATTAATATTTTTTTAAACCGAACCATCATAAATAGCGATATTGTCTGTTCTAAACTCATCCAAAAGACTTTAAAAACTGTATTAAAACTTTCATAATAAGCTCTTCACTTGTGTTATAAATTTAATACATTTTGATATTTTTCTACAAAAGCTTGAGGTATATGTCCATTGATATTCATATTATATTTTTTAACCAACCGACCAAAGACCTTTGCTTGATCTGACCCAACATCTTTAGATATCCCGAATAAGGCTTCGTCTAAACCTAGGATCATATCTTTTGGGCCTACCCGCCTTACCGAAACCTGCTTCATATCGAGATGAATCTGATGATCTGCATAGGGTAAGGTTGAGAATACTTCTTCTATCGTTAATACTCGATGTTGCTTATGTGAATAATAAAAACATGGCATCAATAGACTATTAGGATAATGCGGCAGCCCCTTAATAAGCTGATAATTAAGATGCAAGCTTGGAACTCCAAAACTTTTAGCTACTGCATGTAGACCGCTATTCGTGGTTATAAACAAGCGACAACTCGCTGATAATCCGACATCTAGCAGACTCGACCGACAAGACTCATGCGCATAATCGATAATTCGCGGGTGTCGAAGTTGCTGCTTATCTAGCCTAGGTGCAGAAGGATGCCCCATACGAATGACCCAGCCTCCTCTTTCTACAATCGCATTCATCAAAGGATAATAGTCTTCTATCGGGGTATTTCGTAAATTCTGACTTCGCCCATCATGCTGCCAATACCCTGCTGAACGAATATGTAAGCAAACAAACCAATCTTCTTCTGTTAAACCCCATTGCTGCCTTTGCTGCATCACAGCGACTTGATGTGGCTCACTTAATGTCAATAGCGGCTCCCTGCCTTCTTGATACCATTGCTGTTGTATGCTTGCCATCGCATCATGCGCATATAATAGGTGGCCAGGCTTTTGAGATATCGCCCAGTTCCAATTCTCAGTAAAGGCAGGTTCGTATATAGCCCATTCAGCTATCTTTTTTGGATCGGTCACGAACGTAAGATAAGAAGACCAATAATTTAAAAAATCAATATTTACAATATCATGTTTAGGAGCGAGTAAATAATACTCTCGACGATCTTGATTTAAAATTTTCTGCTTAATAAAAGCATCTATATGCCCCATACATCCAATGATGTTTACGCCATTACGAGGCAATAAAAGAAAGTTTTTATCCTCCCATTGACAAGCTTGGATACGCTGCTTGCGCACTATGTCTGCACGTAAAAAATAATCCAGTGATCGTGAATGGCGTCCCTGCATCCATAGATTTTCTGCTAATTGTGTGTATTTTTGTGATGATCTTTGATCAGCAAATAATCGCAAAAACAATGCTGATAACTGCATAACAAGCTGCTTCAAGATGAGTCGTCGATCCAATCGAATATAGTTCATCGCCCACAGATTAAATACCACTATCCTACTATGCAAGGCAGTCCGAAAAACAGTAAGCGATATCCTCTTCATCACTTTCCTAATAAGGATAAAATCATGATGTATTGCGGCATAGCTTGTATCTCTATATTCATCACTCTATGATGAGAATGCAAAAAACAGATCGATTAAAAAGGACCATTAAACCATCTCCCAGGAATATCTCGAGGACACTGGTCTCGCTCTGCTGTTAAGGGTTGTATATCAATATCCACACGCAGCATATCTGATAGAGTACGTACGATATCATCACTATAGGTATACATCGGTACGGCTAGAGCTGGACTCGTCAAGACCGGATAATCCGGCATCACTAAGCGTTTAGGCGGGCATCTTAAGTCATCAAAACAATCCATACTAACCTTCGCAATCACCTCAGCAGCAATGGAACAAAATTCGAACCCTGTATCTAAAACCAATAATTTACCTGTCTTTTTAATAGAATGATAAATCGTATTCCAATCTAAAGGTTTCACGGTTCTTAAATCAATAAGCTCACAACTAACCCCCTGAGCGCTTAAAAACTTCACGGCATGCAATGCTTCTACGGTTATATAAGACATCGAGACTATCGTTATGTCGTCACCTCCAACGACTACATTCGCTTTTCCTAAAGGAATATAGCGATATAAATCAGCGCTACTACCCGCGCAAATATGATGTAACCAACGGTGCTCTATAAATATAACAGGATTATTATCAAATATACTCGATAATAATAAACCATATACATCTTCTGCTAAGCCAGGCATCACGACCTTTAAACCTGGAATATGTGCAAAGCAAGCCTGTAAGCTTTGGCAATGTGTCGGCCCTTGTCCCCATCCTCTACCCACGATCATTCGAATCGTCATGGGAACAGGCATCGTGCCTGCAAATAAGCTATGCCATTTTGCAGCACCATTTATAATCTGATCTAAGGACAGCAAAGTAAAGTCTAGGCGATAATGGTTTAGTATGGGGCGAAATCCCTGTATAGCTAAGCCAATACCAACCCCTGTCATGGCATTTTCTGCGGTAGGCATATCAAAAACACGATCCCCTCCAAAATCTTCAAGCAACCCAACGGTACTACCAAAAATACGACCGGAATCATTAATGTTGAGCCCATAACATAATACTGTAGCATCAATTTGCATCGCCTTTCTGAGACCCGCATTGATCAATTCAACAAATGTCTTATTCAAATCGCTGCTTCCTCCTGATTTAAGCGATCGCTCAGCCAAGCTAGCTGATTATCTGCATATCGATAATGGAGACTCTCTTTAGCATCAGGCCATGCCGAGTGCTCTGCAAAATCAAAAGCGGCTTCAATTTCATGCTGTATTGCAGATCGCCAATCATGTATATCCACTTCTGTTATATGCTTTGAAGCTAATAATGCTGCCGATAACGATGGTACTGGGTCGCGCGATGCCCAATCATTAAATTCAGATTGAGGGCGATCAAGATGGGTATCATCTTCTGGGCCACAATGTATCTTAAAACGATACGTAGGACATTCTAAGAACCAAGGTCCACTATTATTGCGAATATCTTCGAAGACGTCTGTCAATGGTTTAAAGCTAGACAGCACATTATTGCCGTCAATCTTTGCTGTTTTTGCTCCCATACCTCTCGCCATTCTATAAATTTCTCGATCAGCTGGTTGACGCATAGACAATGGCGTGTTGACAGAATAGAGATTATTTTCACAAATAAATAATACAGGCAATGTCTTTAATGCGGCAAAATTGATAGATTCATAGAAAGCCCCTTCTTCAATGGCAGCATCACCTAAAAAAATACAGGTGATCGCCTGTGATTTTTTTAATTGCTGAGCCAATGCCAGACCGACTCCTAATGGAATAGTATTGCCTACAATGGCTGTACTGGCGACAAACCCAACCGACAAGTCGCTTAAATTCATGGAACCACCTCGACCTTGAGTAGCACCCGTCTTCTTACCGTATAATTCAGCGATAAAACGATTTAAATCACCCCCCTTAGCTAAATAATGAGCATGAGCGCGATGCGTGCTGACCACTAAATCTTCTTGCCGTAAATGCTCACAAGCCATCACCGCTATCGCTTCCTGCCCAATGGATAAATGCACCGGGCAACGCATTTTTCCTTTGGGATAATGCAAAGCAATCGCTTCCTCGATCATACGTATGCGTAATATTTTATATAACAAGTCCCTATATATATTATTCATATCAATTCAGCTTATATTTTTTGGCTAAGTACATTGTTTGATACAGAATCAGCTTATTCAGACATTTTTCTATAGAAACTATATCGACCATGGTCACGCTTGACAAGCGATATAATGAGCGCTTAAATGATGCTGATCTAATAATTCTTGATATTCTCCAAAAAAATGAATAAATTTATCTTGTAAAGAAAAACATCTTAATTCACCCTCAAATTTATACTTCCAAGCCAAAACGGTCACGCGAGACCCTAAACCCCCATGCGGTACATGCTCCTCTAGAACTATCACTTTTTTATGGGTTTTAAAAAGATGATATAACCCCTCTTCGTCTAAAGGTTTAATCATATGGCAAGAGACAATAGACACCGACTGATTTTGAAATCGACTATCCTTTAAATCAAAGGCCAATTTTATAATGGATCCATACACGATCATACAAATATCCTGACCTCGACAAACATAGCGCAACTTCCCTGGCACGAAAGGCTCAACTGATTGATCTGTATAATTTTTCTCTCCTTGTTTTCCTATACGAAGATAGACGGGCCCTTGACTCAACTGTGCACACCAACGGGTCACCTCTGCTGTCTCCAAAGGATCGCAGGGAGCCAACACGGTTAAATTGGGAATGGCTGTGGCGACAGCTATATCTTCCATCGCATGATGAGTTGACCCCAAGGTAGAATAAGTGACGCCTCCTGCAGCACCGACTACGGTGACAGGTAAATTTTGATAACACAAATCATCTCGAATAAATTCAAAGGGGCGATATAATGCAAAGGTCGCGATGGTATAGACAAAGGGGCGCATTCCTCTTAACGCCATGCCTGCTGCCATACCCACCATAAGTTGCTCAGCAATGCCGACATTCAGAAAGCGTTCTGGAAAGTTTTCTGCAAATCTTAACATAGCGGGTACTGCTGGAGAAATATCTGCAGCTAAGAGCGCCAGCCGCTTGTCCTCGTTGGCTAGCTCGCAAAAGGTATTGGCAAATTTCTCTCTCATACACCGTATTCTATATGATCAGCAGAAGATAATTCATCTAAGGCGATTTGATATTCCTGAGCATTAGGAGAACGATAGTGCCATATCATATCTTTCTCCATATAGGAGACACCTTTGCCCTTCATCGTATGACAAATCACAAACGTAGGAGCATCCTCTGCTAGCCCTCTTCCAGCATGAAAGATAGCATCAGCATCATGTCCGTCGATATCATGCACTTGCCAATTAAAGGCTTTTAACTTATCCGAGACTGGATAAAATGCCTGATAATTTTGCTTGATATTTGCTGCCGTGATATGATTATTTAAATCTAAAAATACGACTAATCGCCCTAATTTTAAATTAGCAGCCATCATAATCGCTTCCCAGGTCGACCCTTCTTGTAGCTCTCCATCCGATATAATCACATAGATCTTCGAATCTTGATCGTTCAATCGATTAGCATAAGCCATCCCAACAGACAAACCAAGACCATGCCCTAAGGAGCCTGTAGAAGCCGCAATGCCCGGTGCACCATAATCAGGATGCGCACCTAAGCGCCCCCCAGATTTACAAAAGAGTGCCATATCACGATCATTCAATACTCCCAAATCATGCAAGATGACATATTGAATAGCACATCCATGCCCTTTAGACAAAACAAAATCATCTTGATAGATAAAATTTTCATCACGTCGCATCAAGCCATGATAGATAACATCCATCATTTCAGTACAAGAAAATGCAGATGCCATATGTAAAGCCGGCACTTGCTGAGATAGTGCTAGAATAGCTTTTCTATATTTGAGGCAACGCTGCTGAGATAATTTTAGATCAAAGCTGGTTTCAACCATTATCTCACTACACTAAGGTCCAATTATAATACCCGGTATATCCTGCTTCTTTAAATAGCTGCCGCCATCCTTCTGGATAATCATGGAATTCTGCCGTTAATACCCAGCTCTCAAATAAAGCTTTTTGAGCGGGCGTATGATAACTATCCACTTGTACATAAGCGTTCCCAGCAGAGATTCGTTGAATTTCTCGCATAGCCATAAGCACTTGCTCTCGTGGCAGATTATGAACGGTATTAAGAGCAATAACAGCCTGAAAGCTATGATCCGGAAAAGGCAAGTGCATGGCATTACCTAAATGTAAGCGTCCCACGACTTCTGGTTCTGCATGCATCATGGCATATTCCGAAACATCTAGACCATAAGCCTCTAATCCAGGACAGACAGTGATAAAATCTTTAACTAAAAAACCTTTAGCACAACCAATATCTAATACTCGGTCTCCAGGTTTTAAGCCAAAATATGCAACGATATCTTTAGCCACAGGCACCCAACGTCCATCATAATAATAGCCGCCATATCCATAATCACGAGAACCATCAAAATAATGCTTCCCGTATTGCTTAGCAATAGCGATAACCTCTGGGTTTTTTGCTTGACCCCGCGCTTGTACATTTCGTTTTACCTGCGGTAGCGCAGCTAATAAATTAATTTGTGACATCATCCATCTCTTTTACTGCCCCTGCCTGGGCATACTTCAAACCATCACTCATCGATGTATAGGAAAAATCTGGAAAAGCTGCTTGACAGGCCGTCACATCAAAAGCCCGGGCCTGGCTATACATCACTGGATGAGAACGAGGGCGCCCATGTATCATCACTTTATTGCCTGAAATCTCAACCACTTTTTCGGCAATCTCTTTAAAAGACATGACCCGGCCGCTTGCAATATTCAACACCCCATAACTACGACGCTGAATAACTCGGGCAATGATCTCAGCTACATCTTGAATATAGACATGATCTCGCTGCTCTTCTCCTTCTCCAAACAACATAATAGGTTGATGATTATGAGCCAAACGACGAAATTGATTGGGGCCATAACGATTATGCGTATCTTGTGCTCCATATAAGATAGAGGATCGTAAAATAGCCAATGGCGTATCATGCAAAGAACATACATACTCCATAACCTTCTCTCGTACTATATGCATGGCACCATGTATCGTATTAGGGGCCGTCATAGATTGTTCAGTCAAGGGGGCTTCGCTATCCGCATAGACTGCATCGGAACTTATATAAATCACATGCTTAACAGCTTTCTTGATTAAAGCTCCACGCACTGCATGCATCATGGCAATATTATGATCTACCAATTCAGCCGTATTACAGGGAACTTTTGAGGAAATCATCACAACGATATCGTCGCTATGCAATAAGGATAGCAAGGTATCACCCGCTCCTTCCTCTAATAAATTTAAAGTAGCACTTCCCAAGGCTAATACTGGCCTGTTGTATTGCTTTAGATGCTCTAATAATGTTTTTCCTACAAATCCTCCAGCGCCAACGATAACAACCCGGCCTGTACTATATTCTTGTAAATGTTTAAGCATCAACTATCTCCTTATGCTTTTCTTTTATATAATCATTCACACCTAATCGATGCACATGGAAACCTGCGCGCAGCCATAAATTATAATCCAACACACCATAAGGGTCTATAATATGTTGGCCTGATAGATGCCATTCGCAATCCTTTATACTTATTTTCGAATATTCTTCCCAAGGCGTCATAATAATCAACACATCTGCGCCACATAAGGCCTCTATGGGGCTAGAGCAATGTAATACTTCTGAAACAGCATCTTTGCTAACGACAGGATCATGTACTCGCACAGTTGCCGTCGTATGCTTCAATGCTGCAATCAATTCAAGTGCTGCTGAATTTTTTATGCTATGAGTATTCTTTTTATAGGCTAGGCCTAAAATCGCAATGGTGGGGGCTGTTTTTTCTGCCATGATATATTGCTGCAAACAACGCCATACCCAATGACGGTAATAGCTATTATCTTCTGCCCATCTTGTAATCTGCTCTGCTGGAATTTGATATTGTTGAGCCAACTGATAGTAGGTTTTCATATCTCGCTCTAAGTTTCCACCAGCAAGACCCAATCCCGGACTTAAATAAGCATAAGCTCCTATACGTTTATCTAAGCGCAAAGCAGGCACAATCTCTTGCCAATCTGCTCCGACGGCAGATGCCATATTAGCCAATAAATTACTGGTCATGACAGAAGAGACTAAATATAAATTAATCGAAATTTTAGCAAGCTCAGCACTCTCATACCGGATGATTAATAAAGGGCAATGAAATCGAGCCAACAGCTCTGCATAACAAGCAGGAAGACCATCCTCAGGATCAGCGCAACCTATCATAATTCGCTCAGGTTGCTCAGCACGTTCCAAGGCATGCCCAAAGACTAAGGTTTCAACTTGATAAAATAATTGATGTGAGCCCCAATCGTATTGACTACGCATAAAACCTGGGCATACCTGAGACAAAACAATAATAGGTTGGGTGGCATGATGTTGCCGTAATGCCTCTAAAGCAACACGAATGGGTTCTAAATTACTGGTATTTTCAACATTCGTCGGCACATCTAAAGCGACATAAATCAGATCCGCTGATAATAATACATCAAGATGATGGGACCAAGCTATTCGCTCTCTATATTTAGAGACTTTATTATGAAACTCGGGTTCATGGATGGGATAATCCTGATTTTTTAATCGGGCAATTAAGGCAGCATCCGAATCATAGCCAATCACGGAACAATCTTTTGTCGCTGTTGCCAATAGGGTGACCAAGCCTAGGTGGGTCATACCATAGAACCCAACCGTTAATCTACGCATATCTGATCATCCTGCATGCACGCTGGCACTAATTGTTGTAATTGATCATAAATCCAAAGATCTTTGTTTAAATCTAATATTTGGTTCTTCTCCACAAGCGACTTAAAATATTGATATTCTAATGCCCAAGTGGGATCACTCTGCGTTAATACCATGACTTTTTCTGTGGGATGCCCGCTCGGTAAGACACGATGTCTTTCAATGAAACGACTTGGCCCCCATTTGCATAAGGAATCGATATGTAGTGAGCCCTTCTCTGCCAAGATATCGCAAGAAAAAGTATTGCGCCAAGATAATAAAGTCATCTCAAATACTATTTTTATAGAAGACTTTTGATTTAAGACAAGAATATAATCAGGCGCCTGGTTTTCATGACGCTGCACATCAATACAACGATAATTGAAATCTCGAAGCCCAAACCAATAATCAACCATGTCTAATAGATGAGAGCATAAATCATTGAGCACACCGCCTCCACAATCACGCCAAGGCGAGGCTCGTACTAATTTCGCTGTCCCATTGCCATAAAACAAGCGACATCGATAAATTCTCCCAAAAGGGTGTGCCTGGAGGCGCTGCAATATAGCTTGGATATGCGGTTCAAATCGGTGATTATAAGCCGTATATAAGACGCATCCATGCTGAGAAGCCAGAGCCTCTAACTCAATAATCTGTGATCTTTCGGCTACCCATAACGGCTTTTCCACTAATACATGTTTGCTCTTAAGCAATAAATATCGAATAATCGCATATTTCTCATCATCAGGCACACACACCAACGCTGCATCGTAATCTGATAAAGCAACCTCGTGTACATGACGATAGTCTGCTTCCATACACACAGGATCAACACTCGCGATATAATCAGAGCCAGCACATGCTTGACGCTTCTTCCCCTGCACGCCCAATCCAATAACAATAATTCTCATGCTGGATGCGGATCCTCAACAACTTGTACAGAAATTTCTTCGAATAAATTTAAATGAGGCTGAATGCTTTTTAATTTTTCTCGTATATGCTCTGGGCTAATTGGATAATTGCCTTCTCGCTCACATTCACAGGCCGCAGCGACGATGCCCAATAAGCTCGCTAAAACTAAATTATCCGTCTTGGCTAAAACTAAGGTTGCATAAGCTAATAAGGCATCCCCCGCCCCTACACTGTCCACGACATGGGCTACAAAATTGGGTACAAAAAAGGGTGTTTCTTCGGAGCCTTCCGGCGCATAACAGGCCAATAATCCTTTTTCTCCAAGCTTTAAAATCATTTTCTTACAATGAGCTGTGGCGTATAATTGATTCGCTAATAGTATAATACCTGAATCCTGATCCGCTAATGCGAATCGTGCTTCTCGTTCATTGGGAGTAATTAAATCAAAATGCTTAAATTCTGTAATATTACCCCAACGGCTTGCAACCTGACTATCTGCAACCTTAAATGCTTGCTCTGGTATCGCCTTTAACAAACGATCAATGGTACGACGATTAAATATACCATGCCTAAAATCACTACAAATCACAATATCACAAGAGGTCTTTTTTATTGCTTTCTCAAATTGCAATAAACAGCGATCATTGATGCTAGAATTATCTAGCGTATCAATTTTAAGCAAGCGATGCCCCTCTGCAATGACTGCATTCTTATACGTCGTTGGACGATTTTCATCAATGACTGCGTTGACTCGAACACCACTTTTTGATAATTCTTCTAATATAAACTTCTGTCGTGGATCCTGGCCTAATAGGGTCGTCAACGTCACATGGGCGCCGGCTGCTTTTAAATGTTGCGCAACAATCGCGGCGCCTCCTAAGTAATTTATTTGGGATTCATGTCGCACACTTAAAGTAGGGGTCTTAGTTTGCCCACCAATCATAGAGGTATAAAGAAATCCATCGACAATACTATCGCCTACCACGTGAACATGCATGCCGTGGATGGCATCGAGACTACGCTCAATCTCACTAAAACTAATCTTATAATAATCTAATAAAGTGGCTAGTTTTTCGTACCTTAAATCGGGTTCACTCATATGCAATAAGGCGGTAGAAGAATATACTACATCACCCGGCGTAAATAACATCCTTCCGCCATAAGCTGTTAATGCCTGCTCTTCCTCAGCCGTCTTAGGATGTAGCCCGCTCGATACATATTCAAACCCCTTCGCAAATAAATCCGGTTGCAGTCTTGTAATCGTATTTAATGGTGTGGCATATTGATCAATAAGCACATAGTCAACCATTTCAAATGCTGCCAAATGAGCCGCGCGCAATGCTTCTGGAATATGAGGTCGATAGTTCCCTTTCGTCACATATCGATCTGCCGTTAAACTCGCCACCAACACCGAAGCCTTGCTCTTAGCATGCAATAAGTGGCGAACATGCCCTGGATGAACGACGTCAAAAACTCCGTGGCAAAGCACAACAGAGTGCTCGCGTGGGAATGGATGCAGGGTGTCACATAGCTCTGTCAGCGTTTTTATTTTATGGGTATACTGCTTTAACGACACGAGACCGTCTCCTGCTTTGATCGGTCTAAATATTGAAACCACGTAGCTGTTGCATCAGCAATACTATGACGATCCCAAAGCGGTGCATCCGACCAATGCTGAATATTCTCAAGCATTTCATTCACCCCATCTCTAAAAGAAATAAGTGGATGCCAATCTAAATCCTGTTGAATTTTAGCCGTATCCGCCCAAGTACAATCCGGCTCACCGGGGCGCTTAGGAATATATTCGACCTCCCCTCCTAACTGCTCAACCAGAGCATGGACGGATTGAGGCTGGCCGGCTCCTACATTCCAAATTTCACCTGTTTTTTTAGTTTCAGCCGCCATTAAAAAAGCACGTACCACATCCGTTACATAAAGAAAATCTCGTTTTTGCGTCCCATCCCCCACGACGGTAAAAGGACGTCCCGCTAATTTCTGCTTTAAAAAAACACCAAATGCCGCCCCATATACACCGGTTGTTCGAACCCGCGTACCAAAAGCATTAAAAATTCGAATAGAGTTGACCGGTAGCCCATAAACCTGCTGCCAATGGAAAACCGCTTGCTCCCCTAAATATTTAGAGAGTGCATAAGGATATTGAGGATAAATGGCGTGATCTTCTCGCGTAGGCACATCCGCTAATCCATAACAAGAAGAGGAAGCCGCGTATATTATTTTTTTTATTTGGGCCGCTCGCGCGCATTCTAATACAGCAACAGTGCCTTGCACATTAGTCTGCAAATAATCAAGAGGGCGTTCGATAGACGGTACGATATCGCCTATACCAGCAAAATGAAAAACATAGTCCACTTCTGAAAATAAAGCATGTGGTGGTTTCAACTGAGTAATATCGCTATCATCAAAAATAAAATTCGGATGATTCCAAGGTTGCTGCAAATTTTTTTGCTGACCGCCCACTAAATTATCGATAACTCGAACCTGATAGCCTCGATCCAATAACAAATCCACCATATGGCTACCAATAAAACCTGCCCCCCCTGTCACTAATGCAATAGGCTTTTTCATTACGCTATTTCTAGTTCTTTTATACACTTCACATTATAATAACGATTATCCGTCATACTATTGGGCAACCATCCAGAGCGAAAAGCATGACACAAATCGCGGACAGCTTGTTCAATACCGTATTGTGGCTCAAATTTTAAGCATCGTTTGATTTTGTCGGAATTAATATGATAAGAACGAATATCTTCAGAAGGCGAGGTCACAAGAGCAATGGGAGCTTTTTCAGGATATTCTTCTTCGACTACCTGTTTAACAATCATCGCGATGTCCATCATCGACCTATTTTGGTAGCCTGCATTAAAAATTTGACCGCGAATCTGATCATCTGGAGCCTTTAACAACAATTGATAAAGATGACACATATCTTGGATATGCAAATTAGGTCTCAACTGGGTGCCACCAAATACATCAATTCTACCGTGATGAACAGCATGATTCGTTAAAATATTAACAGACAAATCGAGTCGCTGTCGTTTAGCATAACCACAAATCGTCGCAGGACGAATAGCCACACAAACGAAATCATTATTTTGATGCTTAAATAATAAAGGTTCACACATTCCCTTATACTTATTGTACAAGGTCAATGGAATGAGAGGATGCTCTTCCGTGATATGTTTGGCCGAGGACACCCCATAAACCGAACTGGTAGAAGCATAAATAAAACGCCGTACACCCGCTTCCTTAGCGGCTATCACCATGGGCTCAAAGGCATCTAAATTAATGGAAGTGCTTAAATTTTCATCCAGTGAAAAACTCACATCATTAGAGATACAGGCCAGCGCAATGACTGCGTCCACACTCTGTAGACTCTTTTTTAAATGAGAGGTATCTCGAATATCGCCTTTTATAAGGTTAAGCCGCGGGTGCTTAGCAAGCACATCCTCACCAAAAAAAAAGGTATCATAGACCGTCACTCGATACCCCAGATCCAGTAATTGTGGAACTAAGGCACTACCGACATAACCAGCTCCACCCGTAACTAAGATATGATGAAATCGCTTGTCCATTAGGTCACACATCCTTTTTCCTCAAGGATAGGTAGCATATCGAAAAATCGCATCCATAACAACTTTTTTTATATTGGCAGTCATGGGAAGCTGTAGTATACTTTGCTCCTAAATTTATAAAATGCAGCGGGTAGGGACAATATGCTGAATTCACCATTGCAATATTTAAAAATAAAGATATTTGCTGACGGTGCCGATCCAACCATAATGCACCAACTCTCAAAAAAACCATATATAAAGGGTTTTACGACTAATCCCACTTTAATGCGACAAGCAGGCGTCCTGACGTATGAAGGCTTTGCAAAAGAAGTCGTGCGCTCTATTTCTACTCACCCCGTTTGCTTCGAAGTCTTTGCTGATGATTTAGATGAAATGGGGGATCAGGCAGAAGTTTTAGCTCGTTTAGGAAACAACGTCTATATCAAAATTCCTGTCACGAATACACGTGGTCAATGTACAGGTCGTCTGATCCATCGCCTCTCTCAACAGGGCATTAAACTGAACATCACGGCTATAACTACTTTAGAACAAGTGAAAAAAGTAGTCAGCAGCTTTGTGGATGATACCCCTGGCATGATCTCCGTCTTTGCTGGCAGAATAGCTGATCGGGGTATTGATCCAGAACCCCATATGCAACAAGCTCTAAAAATTTTAGCAGAAAAGCCTAAACTAGAATTACTATGGGCCAGCCCTAGAGAGCTATTCAATATTATTCAAGCCGATCGAATTGGCTGTCATATTATTACTGTTACTTATAAGATGCTTAATAATTTACCGCTATTAGGGCAGGACCTTAGCGCATGCTCCTTAGAAACTGTGCAAATGTTTGCAAAAGATGCACAGGCAGCAAACTACAAAATTACAACTCCGGTAAGCATCTGTTAGAGCGATGTTTGATGATACCGCTCGCGAATGAAGATGCGAAGTGGGTTATTGTGAGCGGTATACCTTTGTTTGGCTGGCGAAAAATAAATGTTCACTCAGCCACTTCAAAAAAAATCGCGGTTTTCCCCTTAAGCATCCCCATCGCGATGAGTCACTTCAAGTGCATGCTTCGCATCTTGAAGTGGCATGGGTATACCCATGCCCCCAGGGAAAAGGTGATTCCATTTGATCAAAAAATATGCTTAAATAAAAGGCAGCATGACCAACCGATCATCGCATAGCATAATAAAATTGGAGCATTGAGGGCCGTGAAGTACGCACACAACTTGAACAAATCATTAACTTCCTCTGGCACAGCTGCAACGATACCAAACCACCCTAAGAGATATAGCCCGTACCCAAGCAAAGAAACTTTGTTACAGCACAAAAACAACGTTACCTCTTACCCATCACCTCCTGATCAGAAAAACGACATCATCGCAGCTATGAGACAAAGCGAATTAAACCATAGAAACCATCTACTTTTTTTGTCTGGTTCGTACAGCTTGCCAGCTCATTGTTCTACAAATAACCTAGGCCACCCCTCCTATCAAAGGCTACTAAGCCCTCTATACCCCATGAATCCTTCACACCACGTAGTCCTCCGCCCAAACCATCCATTACCTGCTCACCATCAAAAACAAGCGCCCTATATTTATAGGCCGATCCAATCCTCCCGCTCTTCATATAACGCAACTACCCCCCCCTACACAACGAGCGCCACTATTAATAATAGAGATATCAATTCGCTATATATTAAAAATATGACTGCGATATTGGCCTCTTTCTTTCGGGTATCACCCCCTGTTCTTCCAAATGAAAGAAAGAAAATAAAAAATTTTTTCTTCGTTACGGAAAAGCAATTCAATGGCGTGGAAAAAACACCCTACCAGCATATTCTCGATGCAGGATTGAGCAATAAAAACATCTTGGACCTTTTTGGTTTTGCCAACTATCAAATCCAAAATTTTTATATATTCAAACGAAAAGTAAATTCTTTTATGGATCATTTTATAGCGAGCACTCCCTCTACTCGCTCAACCTATGATTTCGCAAAACAAGTGCTGGAGGACTTCCCTTTTGATGGAGAGCAATCGACCCAATTAATTATAGATGCCATAACCCTACCAACAAGAAGATTTTTTGTGAAAAACACGATCCTGGTATTTAATTTTTTTTCTCATCTACATAAACACCCGGAAGCCCGAAAAGAACTGAAGATAGGTCACTATACTTCCCTAAAGCGGCCTAACCCAGAGCCCCCCTCCACCCAATCATCGCAGGATACGGAAGCACCTTATAGGGCTTATCAACCTCCAGCAAAGTATATTATCTCAAAAAAAACTTGCCCTGATCCATGTCCTGGTGTATCTTCTTCCTCCGAGAGTTTTAATCAGAGAGAGCAAAGCTTAGACGACATAGCCTTCCTCCGTTCCTCCTCTAGCAATACTCATTTCTTTCACGGAGCTAGTGACCAGCATCAAGATAATACGAATTCAGACGTCATTCCATACAAATCGGTACCGATATGGCGCCCATATTTATGAGCTCTTCTACTACTTATATACAAATCGAGCACGCTATAAATTATGATATCAGCCTTATCACCTCAAAAACTAACATTGGCACTTTCTGAAAGGAAACACGCAACGGATAGGGTGTTAAATGCGTTTACTAAGTCACGCCAAGAAGCTATCCAAGATTTTTTCTTTTGGGAACGTGTACACTTTAACGGTTCCGACAGACCTCGTTATGATCATATCCAAAAGGCCGGATTTGCCTATAAATCTATCTTAAAAATATTTGGTCTTTCTCAAAGATTAAGAAGAAAAGATTGTATTTTCATGTATCGGGTTAAAATTTTTCTGGAAGGAGCTATTGAAAAAACTATCCCTGGGGCTCATGGCAACCCTTATAAATTCTCCATCTGTGAGCTACTCAAAGAACACCTATCGATCGATCAAATTACCGTTATTTTTGAAAAATCAGCCGATCTTCTGAGAACGCTGCGTGTATTACGTGTTTTTTTTACAAACCACGCTAATACACCACAAGAAGCTGGGCAACTCCTTCAATCTCTGCCGTCTCTAAATTATTCCTCTCATTTTTATATAGACGAATTCATTCAGCAGATACAAGCTATTAGCCTGAACGATCCTCTCTATGACAACAAAAATCTGCCCCACTTCTCGCAACAAAACTGTCTTTTCGCTTCTCCTCCGATCACGATTAACGGTGGTATTCCAATCCCACCCCCTCCGATCCCTATTAACCATATTATTCCGGTCCAGCCCCTCCCAACTATAGCTATCTATATCATCATTTCAGCTTCATCTAATAAACTGCAAGCACTTCCTTTACCTATACATCCTTCTGCTGATCAATATCAGATCAGCTACACTAACTTATATCCGTCTTAGAACATACTACAAAATGAAGACCTTACAATATGCTGTATTCTTTTATACGTGATCAAAATTAAACCTTTGTGGTAGAATACCAAATCACAAAATATTAATATTATAGTCTTGGGACCTTAACAATTATGAGACATGCATCAGAAGACTCTCATCCAACATCAGCAGCACCCTGTATGAATTCAGTATCAGAAAGATGCTCGAGCCTATTGGAAATAGAGAGACAAATAGAAACTTACTTTCGTTCTAAATATCGGAAAAAAATATACGACTTTTTATGTACAGAGCGCGTAGGCTTGAAGGACTGCTTCAAGACCCGTGTCGATCATATTCAAGCAACAAATAATAATTTGCCTTTTCTCGATGTATTTTTTAAATTCTGCTACTGTGTTACCCAGTACGAGGATTTAAGATGTAACAGAGATCAAGCAGGTAGAGATCTCATATTATTTATAAACAAGAACATAGCTGATACTCATCGAGAAACAACGTCGACACATCTATATCTACAAACAACAGAAGGCTCAACGAGCAGCATTAAATCGCCTGAAATACTTTCAAACATAAGCGTTCTGAATGAAAAAGCAGAATACGATCTCTCAAGAGAAAGGCACTTAATGGAATATATCGCTAATACTTTAATTCACTCAAACCACAGTACATCATGTGCTCCTATTCTCACACTCTCTCATGCTGTAAAGATCATGGCAAATGAACCTCCCGGACCGTATGTAAGACTTCTAGATTTTCTTCAAAAAGGGAGAATCATCCCAAGCACATTTTTCATCGAATGCCTAACAGACGCAATGAAACTCTACAAAAAGGCCCAGCTGTATATCTCGCGTACCAACAAAGAGCTCCAGGAGTATATCGGGCATCGCAACAAAAAGATCCAGGAGTATATCGGCAACTCATACGACCCTTCCCCTCACACGCAACATGCGCTACTGCTACCTCTGGCACCTACTAATTACCCTCATAACAGCCTCTATCCATATAATAATATGCCCTCTTCCTCGCAGAACGCTTTGAGGCGTCACGATCTAAAAAATTGCTACCTATTAGAGCCTCCATTGAATGTTCAAAATGCCATAATAAATTTCTTCCTTCCGCCACACCAAAGCAGCATACGAGATTATTTCTTTGAAATAGAGATAGAACTAAATGGGGTCAAGCAAACTCGTTATAATCATCTTCTCACATTAGGATTTACAATGGCGCACGATATCCAAATGTTCTGTCAGGTGGACAACATCAAATCTGAGACGCGTCATGTGAGCCCAAGGGTTTTTAAAGAGAAAGTAAACACGCACTTTAACAAATTTATAAGACAAGATATCCATCATGAATCAGCATTTAAACTATTTCAACAAAAGCTATACGACAGCAATATCAATAACAAGCAAGCAATCAATATGATCGTAAAGGCTCTTTCTACCTGGAAAAATTTTTGTGAAGGAGTCAATATAGTAAATAATTTTTTTACTATAGACGTGAATCAACACCCGGGAGATAAGCAAACAATTCAAACATTGCTACCCGATACCTTTATTGATAACCCTAACCACATGATTTATGAACTAAAGTGTGCCCTCAGCAAATATAAGGCCGCCTGCCAGCATACAGCAGCAGCACCAAGCTTAGCTCTAAATCCATCACCCCCAGGATCCAGAAAACGCAAAAACATCCCTGCTCCCGATGTCACACTTCCTGCCATCCATGCTCAGCAACAGATGAAACCCCTTACTGTGCTCAACCCTAACCCGTATATGCCGCCCCTGCTACCTGTTAATTACCCTCATAGCCTCTATCCATATAATAATATGTCCTCTTCCTCGCAAAGACCTTATTCGCATCCTACCTTATTCACTAACCACCAGCCTCAGACCTCTCTCCCAGCAGCTATGCTTTTTCCAGCATCCAGTGCTGACAGCACCAACTATCACCCAAACCAGACGAGCCCACCTGCTCTTGCACCTAAAAAGGAACTATGGAAGCCTTATGAGATGTGACTAGATTTTTACATGGGCGGAAAGCTTAGCTAGCATTTAATTTTAACGAATCAAAGATGCAACGCTGCCTCATGCAACATTTTAGCCGCACGCAACCATTCACTATCGCATCCAAAGGTACACCCATTCCACTGACAAGATGCGAAGCATGCACTTGAAGGGGATGGGGGACAATCGCGGTTGCCCCCTTAAGTGGCTGAGCTAACATGGACTGGTCGCCATCCAAACAAACCTATACCGCTCACAGTCGCCCGCTTCGCATCTTCAGTCGCGAGCGGTATAGCAGAGCTCGGCATGACTAATAAGTCGGCTGCACCATAGACTTGACAGCTATACTGCGAGTATTCTTAACTCATATCAATTTATATCACGGATGGTGCTTACCGATGAATCATGTACAGAATTTTTTTGATCAAGCGAAATCTATTATTAATCAAATTAATTACGAAAAAATTGAATCTATGGCTCATCAGCTACAGGCATTGCGTATACGAGCAGGACGATTATTTATTTTAGGGGTGGGAGGAAGCGCTGCCAATGCGAGCCATGCGGTTAATGATTTTCGAAAATTATGTAATATTGAGACGTATGCTCCCACCGATAATATTTCGGAGTTAACCGCCCGAGCCAATGATGAGGGATGGGAGACCGTATTTGTTAATTGGTTAAAAACAAGCCATCTCTCTAAAAATGATACTATTTTAGTCCTATCTGTCGGTGGTGGAAATCAAGAGAAAAATGTCAGTACCAACCTCGTTCATGCCCTGAATTTTGCTCAGGAGCAGCAGGCCGACATCTGCGGCATTGTCAGTCGGGATGGTGGTCATACGGCGCGTGTCGGCAAGCATGTGCTTATTATTCCAACTATCGATGACCGATATATAACCCCCCATGCAGAATCCTTTCAAGCCATGATTTGGCATTGCTTGGTATCACATCCCTGTTTACAACTCAACGCTACTAAATGGTGATGAATATACCGCTCGCGAATGAAGATGTGAAGTGGGCTACTGCGAGCGGTATACCTTGGTTTTGATGGCTGGCGAAAAATAAATGTTCGCTCAGCCACTTAAGGGGAAAACCGCGATTTTCCCCTTAAGAATCCCCATCTTGATGAGTCACTTCAAGGGCATGCTTCGCATCTTGTTAGTGGAATGGGTATATTATATATCAAGATTCTCAACCGAGAGTGCATTTTTCTCAATAAATTCACGCCTAGGTTCTACTTGATCTCCCATTAATGTGGTAAACATTTCATCTGCTCTCGGCACATCTTCAATTTTCACATGCAATAATCGGCGCTTTTGAGGGTCCATAGTTGTTTCTCGCAATTGATCCGGGTTCATTTCTCCCAATCCTTTGTAGCGCTGAATATTGACCCCTCGTTTTGCTTCTTGCATCAGCCACTCCAGGGCTTCACCAAAATGATGAATTGACAATCGCTTGTCTGAACGTTCCACATAAGCTCCCGGCTGAATGACACCGGAAAGTTTTTGGTATAAAGTGATAATTTGTTTATAATCGGCGCTTGCAAAAAAACTTTGATTGAAATAATAAGTATTTTCAACACCATATTTTAAGACATGCACTACGGGTAAAAAAATCTGATGCTCTTCATCATGATGCATCTCAACGCGATATCGTATATCTAATTGAGATGACTGTTTTTGAAGATGCTCTATTAAGCAGTCTACCCACACTTTAACCTTCTCTCTTTGACTGAGTTCTTCAGTCAGTAGTGGAGGTAAATATTGCAATTCTCGGACAATATCCATCAAATATCGACGGCCCAAGCGCGCCAACGATCGCATGGTCAAGCGAAATTGATCCGTTAAATCGGCAAGCTGCCCTTCACTCATCGGCGGTGATGTCTCCGAGGGGTATAATCGCGCCCCTTCCAATGCCCAGGCTAATAAAAGTGCCTCTAAAGCAGGATCATCTTTTACATATTGCTCCCGTTTATGTTTTTTGAGTTTATAGAGTGGCGGCTGTGCAATATAAATATGGCCTCGTTCAATTAATTCTGGCATTTGTCGATAGAAAAAAGTAAGCAATAGGGTACGAATATGAGCACCGTCTACATCCGCATCAGTCATAATAATAATACGATGATAGCGCAGTTTATCAGGATCATAATCTTGTCCAACGCCACACCCTAAAACCATAATCAAGGTGCCAATCTCCTCTGAAGTTAGCATCTTAGAAAAGGCGACCTTTTCGATATTGAGAATCTTTCCCTTCAAAGCTAAAATGGCTTGAGACAAGCTATCTCTCGCTGAGGCTGCAGAGCCTGCTGCTGACTGACCTTCTAATAAAAAAATTTCACGTTTTTCAGGAATTTTACCTCGACAATCCTTGAACTTCCCTATCAGGGAGCTATTGATTTCAGGAGCATTTGATCGCCGGTTAATCTCACGTGCTTTTTGAGCTGCTTCACGTACATTCGCCGCTTTGAGTATTTTTTCCGTAATCGAACGCGCTTCTTTAGGGTTTTCTAAAAGATACTCGTTAAATTTTTCAATCACAGAAGACTCAACGACAGGCCTCACTTCAGAAGAAACCAATTTATCTTTGGTTTGTGACGAGAATTTGGGGTCAGCAAGCTTAATCGAAAGCACAGCGGTAAGGCCTTCTCGACAATCTTCTCCTGTGATGGCAAGTTTATCTTTTTTCAAAAGATTCAATTCGTGCATATACTGATGGATGATACGAGTCAACCCAGAGCGAAAGCCCGACAAATGCGTGCCTCCATCACGTTGAGGAATATTATTCGTAAAACAACAAATGTTTTCTTGAAAACCACCATTCCATTGGATTGCTAATTCAATCGTAATATTATTCTTCGAAACTTGAAAATAAAAAATTTTAGTGTTGACGAGTAACTGATGGTTTTTATTTAAGTACTCAACAAAGGCTTGGACACCACCTTGATATTCAAAAAAATCGTGCTGCCCCGATCGTTCGTCCCTCAGTTCAATACGCGCACCTGCATTTAAAAAAGAGAGTTCTCGTAATCGTTTTTCCAAAATACCATAACTGAGTTCAGATTCTCCAAAGACTTTAGGACAGGGTTTAAATCGAATTTCTGTACCGGTACTATCAGCGCTCCCAATGACAGTTAAAGGCGCCTGAGGCACCCCCATTTTATAAGTCTGACGGTACAGCTGACCATCCTTTTGAATGGTCACTACTAATTCTTCAGACAACGCATTGACAACCGAGACACCTACGCCATGCAAGCCGCCCGAGATTTGATAAGCATCTTGATCAAATTTTCCACCAGCATGCAACACCGTCATGATCACTTCTACAGCAGATCGACCCTCTTCAGGATGAATATCGATAGGAATGCCCCGACCATCATCACGCACCGTAACAGCACCATCAGCATGCATGGTCACCCAAATATGAGTAGCAAATCCAGCCAGTACCTCATCGATAGAGTTATCAACGACCTCAAATACCATATGATGCAAACCCGATCCATCACTGGTATCCCCAATATACATACCCGGGCGCTTTCGTACTGGATCTAATCCCTTCAGAATTTGAATCGAAGAAGAATCATACAGATTTCCTTCACTCATAAAGATACTCCTATAATCAGCTATTGCATTTTAGCTGACTGATTAAAAATCGAAAAAATGGGCGATCACATAAGCGAGTTCACTTATCATGATATCTCCGGCCATCAGCAGGATAGGTGTTTGAGGCACGCTTTCACATGTCTGCCAATAAGCACTTATTTAATTATGTAAAACTTTCGAGTCACTTAGCTTCATTGCCCATACCACTATGTCAACAGTCCCGTAAAAAATGAGATATACCCATGCCACTTCAAGATGCGCAGCATGCACTTGAAGTGACTCATCGCGATGGGGATGCTTAAGGGGAAAACCGCGATTTTTCTTTGAAGTGGCTGAGCGAACATTTATTTTTCGCCAGCCATCAAAACAAAGGTATACCGCTCGCCATCACCCACTTCGCATCTTCAGTCGCGAGCGGTATATCATACCACAGATTACAAATGACTGGTTTTTTATCGCATTATATGATAATAATTTTCCATGCAAACGTTAAGCTTTCAAGGCATTATACAAGCGCTTCACCAATACTGGGCTAATCAAGGTTGTGTGCTCATACAACCCTTAGATCTCCCCGTAGGTGCAGGCACCTTTCATCCTGCTACCTTCTTACGTGCGATCGGCCCGGAACCATGGAAGAGCGCCTATGTACAAGCTGTGCGGCGTCCCGACGATGGACGTTATGCTAATAATCCTAATCGTACCCAACACTATTACCAATATCAGGTGGTATTAAAGCCCTCCCCCTCTAATATGCAAGAGCTCTATTTGGGGTCTTTGAACATGCTCGGGATTGATCCATTAGTGCACGATATTCGTTTTGTTGAAGATAACTGGGAAGCTCCTACTCTCGCTTCCTGGGGGGTAGGTTGGGAGATCTGGCAAGATGGAATGGAAATCACGCAATTCACTTATTTTCAGCAAGTAGGAGGATTGTCTTGTCATCCGATCACGGGAGAAATCACCTACGGACTCGAGCGCTTGGCCATGTTTGTCCAAGGTATCGACAACCTATTTGACTTGATATGGACGATCTCTCCAGACATCGGTGCTGTAACCTATAGAGATATCTTCCAGCAAAATGAGGTAGAGGGCTCAACCTACAACTTTGAATCTGCTAATACTCAGGCCTTATTTCAGCATTTTGAATTTTATGAACACGAGGCAAAGCGCTTAATAAAGATTGGCTTACCTCTCGTGGCCTATGAAATGGTGCTTCAAGCTTCCCATACCTTTAACTTACTCGATTCGCGACAAGCGATTTCGGTCTCAGAGAGGCAAAGCTTTATATTACGTATTCGGAACCTAGCCAACCTTGTTGCTCAATCCTACTATGAAGCGCGGGAAAAACTAGGCTTCCCCTTTCTCAACAAGCAACAAGCTTCACTTCCATAGGATACATGATGAGTGCTACACACGATTGCTTACTGGAAATTGGATGTGAAGAATTACCTCCCTATAGCTTATCGACCTCCTCTCAAATGCTAGCTCAAATGATTGAGCAGAACCTAAAAAAATCTGGACTTACTTTTCAAAACATAACCTATTTTGCCTCTCCCCGGCGACTAGCTGTACGAATCACGAGCCTGCCAGAATCTCAGCCTATGCGCATCATTGAAAGGCGAGGCCCTCCCGCCCATATAGCTATGGATGCACAAGGTCAGCCTCTGCCAGCTTATTTTAGTTTTGCTAAATCGTGTCATGCCTCTGACGATCAATTGCATATCAAAGACACCTCTAAAGGCAAGTTCCTCACGTTCAAAGCCGAACAAGTCGGACTACCGACAGCAAAGTTGCTTCCCGATCTCATTGCACAATCAATCAAGCAGCTGCCTATGGTTAAACCGATGCGATGGGGAAGCGGCAATATTCAATTTATTCGCCCTATACACTGGATTGTTTTGATGCTCGATCATCAACTCATTCCATGCACCCTACTTGGACAAAAAACATCAACCTATACGGTTGGACATCGATTCCATGCTCCTCAACCCGTATCAATCCACCACCCACGAGATTATGAGCATTTACTAGAGAGCAAAGCTTGGGTCATCCCCTCATTTCAAAAACGTCGTAACCACATCAAGCAACTTATTCATCAACAGTCGAAACATCTTGGTGAGCCCATTATAGATGAAGATCTTTTGGATGAAGTCACCGGTCTCACGGAATGGCCTACGGTATATTTAGGTCATTTTGAACCAAAATTTTTGGATTTGCCCAAAGAAGTGTTGATTTCAATGCTAAAAATACATCAGCGTTGCTTTTCGATGTCTGGTATAAATGGACAATTGAAGACCTCCTTTATTCTCGTTAGTAATATCGAAAGCAAGGATCCCAAACAAGTCATCGCAGGCAACGAGCGTGTGATTAATGCTCGCTTATATAATGCTGACTTTTTCTATCGCAATGATTTGAAGCATCCTTTAGCTGATCGCTTAACAAAATTAAGCCATATTGTGTTTCAACGTGGTCTAGGCAGTATGGCTGATAAAGCTCACCGTCTCTCTTCTTTGACCAAAAGTATTGCCATTACTCTGAATGCAGATGCTGATCTTGCTAGTCGCGCTGGATTGCTTTCAAAATGCGACCTGGCCACTGAAGTGGTAAATGAATGTCCAATGTTACAGGGTATTATGGGACAATACTATGCGTACCATGATCAAGAAAAAGAAGGCATTGCTCAGGCTATCTCCGACCATTATCACCCGCGGTTTTCAGGAGACACACTCCCGCAGTCGCTATTAGGGGTGTGTGTCGGGCTAGCAGACCGTTTAGATACACTGATAGGTATGATTGGGATCAACAAAATGCCATCAGGAGATAAAGATCCTTTTGGCTTACGTCGTGCTGCAATGAGTATCTTACGACTACTCATTGAGAAAGCATTACCTCTCGACTTGTTCGAATTGCTCCAGAAAGCCAAAGACACTTATTCATTTGAGCTACCTAACCTATCGGTAGTATCCCAAACGTTTGAATTTATTATGGGTAGACTCGAGCATCGGTATGTAGAGCAAGGCATTCCTGCCTGTGTGTTGATGGCCGTGTCTGCCGTATTTCCTACACAGCCTTTGGATTTTGAAAAACGGATAGCAGCTGTACACCTATTCCAGCGCCTCCCAGAATCTGAAATTTTATCCGCGGCTAACAAACGCGTCCGCCAGATTTTAAAAAAACATACAGCTGATAATATAATAGAAAAAGTGAATCCTGATCTTTTTGAGGGCTTAGCAGAACATAAACTTTATAACACCATGAAGCATATAGAAAAATCGACAGCCTCTTTATATCAAACTCAACAATATACTAAAATATTACAGCAATTGACACAACTTGCAGATCCCGTTGATCACTTCTTTAAACACGTCATGGTCATAACTGATAACATAGAAAAAAGAAAGAATCGATTAGTGTTGCTCGCTCATCTTCAACGATTATTTTTAGGGGTCGCAGATATTAGCTGTTTAAGTTAAAATGCGCGAGTAGAGACGGTGTCATGGTTATTCCGCTACGCGGACAGCCAATACATCACTATGCGCACTATGCAGCACAGCATTAGCAGTAGAGCCCAGTAATAAACGCACCCCATGTCGTCCATGGCTACCTAGGATAATCAGATCTACCTTTAAATTTTTAGCCTCATCCAGAATCACAAACTTAGCTGAGCCTTCTTTTACGATTTGCCTTTCTTCTGGCAACGATAATCTTTCTCCAATAGTGTGTATGGCTTTTTTAGCAGCATCGATTAGGGATTGTTCAAAGTCAATTCCACTAGGAATAATGGTATAGTTATTGAAATACTCGACTGCATGAACAATATATAGCTCAACCCCTGGCTTCTGGGTCAGCTCTTCTGCCATTTGAATCAGTTTTTGATCTTCCGCCTCACTCAACTCCAAAGCAACTAGAATTTTTTTATATACAGTCATTGACCTATACCCTATCCGTACCATATTGAGATTACGCGAATTTTATTCTAAAACCCTTAATCAGATAAGTCAATCCTCAAATGAATAGAAATCGGCTATATTCCTTATCAGAAATCCTGTTGATTCTGCTCTGTGGAAATATGTGTGGAGGCACAAAGCTGCGCTAGATCTTCGCACCTTTTGGTAGGCGAAGTGGGCCTAGCTTTGTCGTTTTTTAGACCATATGAATGAAATTTTTCAGAAAATTAGCGATTCAAGGGATGTCACAGAAACAGCGCTGAACAGCTATTTGGCTTAGTCTTGATATTGAGCCAATAATAATTCAATCTCTTTCAAGGAGAGACCTGTCACCCTCGAGACAAACCGTGGATCAGCTTGTTGTTCTAACATATTTCGTGCAATTTGCTGCTGGGTTTTCATCTCACCTTCATGACGACCTTTCCTGACCCCCTTTTGGAAACCAGCTTGTTCGAGTTTTTCGGCCAGTGACATGATTTCTTCTCCCAGTGAAGCGGATACGCTGCTACTGATTA
>JABABH010000232.1 GCA_014238325.1 Coxiellaceae bacterium
GCTTGAATCACATCACAGTCGATATGCATGGTATAAGGATAGAATTTTTTGAGGTCCAAGGCAGCACGCAAAGAGCGGCCGATAATGCGCTGAATTTCAATGGTTCGTCCTGTTTGTTTGCCACGCACGGCTTCTCTATCGGCACGTTCTTGCGTCGCGCGTGGCAGCATGCCATATTCAGCGGTCAGCCACCCTTGGTTGCTATTTTTTAGAAAGCGAGGGAGGGTATCGGTGATGCTGGCATTGCAAATGATTTTGGTATTGCCCATGCTCACGAGGACGGAACCTTCCGCGAGATGGGTAAAAGATCGGGTGAACGTCAGCGTACGCAGTTCATTATGTGCCCTTCTACTTGGGCGTCTCATCGTTGGATTGTGTATTTTGTTCATGGTTTAGTACGATATGGATTAGATGTTATGGGTTCAGGGTGACAAACCGTGATATATCGACGGATACTGGCATGGTTCTGCCCCATAGGGTTAAAATAGTTATAGAATTTACCGGGACCGATTATAACGTTTTTTGTAGAGTGGGAAAAATAAATTATCGTGTTTTTTTTAATCAGCAGACAGATTATGAGGCCTTATGCTATGAGAGGGCTGAGTTTTCCGAGAGGTCGGCATCTCCCATGGACCTGTTGCTTCCATGATGTGTCAAGGTCTTAGCGGTGTCGGGTAATAGTTTTGGGAAATGCTTTGTTGTGACGACAGCTGGGGAAAGTCATGGTCCTGGGTATGTAGCGATTATTGATGGTTGCCCTGCAAGGCTATCCTTACATGAGAGAGATATACAAAAGGTTCTAGATAGGCGGCGTCCTGGTCAATCTCGTTTTACGTCGTCGCGTCAAGAGCTTGATCGTGTGTCTATCTTGTCAGGTATTTTTGAAGGAAAAACAACCGGGACCCCCATTGCGCTCTTCATTGCGAATGAAGATGCAAGATCAGAGGATTATGCCGATATCCAACATGTATTTCGCCCAGGCCATGGAGATTATACTTACTTTCAAAAATATGGTATACGCGATTATCGCGGCGGTGGGCGTGCATCGGCTAGAGAAACCATGATGCGAGTTGCGGCGGGTGCAATTGCGCAAAAATATTTATATGAATGTTTAAATATTCATATCGTGGCCTATACCACGGATATTGGTACGATACAGGCTAAGCGAATTGATCTGACTAGTATTCATGATAATCCATTTTTTTTTGCAGATCCAGATCAAGTGACAGAGCTCGAAAAGCTTATCTGTCAGCTCTCGCAAGCAGGAGATTCCATCGGTGCGAGGTTACAAGTGCGTGCTTCAGGTGTGCCTGCTGGTTTGGGCGAGCCAGTATTTGAGAAATTAGATGCAGCGATTGCGTCAGCGATGATGGGGATCAATGCGGTCAAAGGCGTTGAAATTGGCACGGGGTTTTTATCAGCCAAACAGACAGGTTCAGCACATCGTGACGAAATGAATCGTGAGGGATTCTTGTCTAATCATGCGGGAGGTATGTTAGCCGGCATTTCGACAGGTCAAGACATTTGTGCCAATATAAGCTTTAAGCCAACTTCTAGCATAGCGATGCCAGCTAAAACTGTGGATAAGAACGGTATAGAGCAGAGCGTCGTAACCAGAGGTCGTCATGATCCTTGCGTAGCTATTCGTGCTGTCCCCATTGTGGAGGCTATGCTTGCGCTTGTGTTAATAGATTTCTATCTAAGAGATCAACCATATAGAACATGATCTGTTGATGCAGATGCATAGGTCAGTCAATATAGGTGCAATTTTTGTACAAATATGAATGCATGGGGGACGGTGATGCATGGTTTATATGATATCGCGATTGTGGGCGCGACAGGTGTGGTGGGTGAGGCTTTTTTAAAGTTATTGGAAGAACGCCAATTTCCAGTAGGGGTGCTACATCCTTTGGCTAGTGCGCATTCTGAAGGCAGTCAGGTGACATTCCTAGATCGTCTGCATACAGTCTCTAATGTCGCCCATTTTGATTTTTCAAAAGTACACATCGCTTTTTTCTCTGCTGGCGCTGATTGTTCGCGTGATCATGTACCTCGAGCTGCAGAAAGCGGTTGCCTTGTGATTGATAATACACCGTGTTTCCGCCATACCGAAGGCGTGCCATTAGTGGTGCCTGAAGTGAATGCTGATACCATAAAACAGCCTTTAAAAAAACGCATTATTGCTAACCCTAACTGTACGACTATTGCGTTAGCCGTTGCTTTAAAACCAATTTATGATCGGGTCGGTATTGCACGTGTTAATATTGTGACCTGCCAATCTGTATCGGGCGCAGGACGAGCTGGATTACAAGAACTCGAAGAACAGACCTATCATGTGCTGGATGGTAAGGCTGTAGCGTCCGATATTTTCCCCAAACAAATGGCCTTTAATGTCATTCCTTGCATTGATGATCTGGAAAGCAATGGCTATACCAAAGAAGAGTGGAAGCTCGTTTCGGAAACACGGAAAATTTTTTCAGATGCTAGCTTGAAGGTCAACCCTACGGCTATCCGTGTACCGGTTTTCGTAGGACATTCTGCGGCTGTTCATATTGAAACGAAGCAGGCTATTTCGATTCAGGCTGTGCGTCGTGCTTTCTTAAAGGCGCAAGGTGTTGTTCTGATCGATCAGTATGATGCTTATCCTACGCCCGTGACTCACGCGGCTCATCGTAATGAGGTGTTTGTGGGGCGGCTTCGTCGTGATGTGTCGCATCCCCATGGAGTTGATTTTTGGATCACAGCTGATAATATTAGAAAAGGTGCGGCATTAAACGCCATTCAGATTGCAGAATTATGGAGAGATCAGCACAAGATGCAGGACAAGTGAAGTGTAGCCAGCAACTTTGATGCAGCATAAAATGATCGATCTCGTGTATGGGTGCTCTGATTTACTCTTTCGTATGATGAAAGATACGAAAGCCAAGCTTTTCCCCAAGCATGACAATAATAAATGCAATCGATACCCCAAGTATGCCTTCTATAAATCGCATAAACGCATTCAGCCAGGCTTGTTCTGCAGGATGCATTAACCCATTAATGACGATAACAGCGGCTGTAGTACTGCCTAGACGGGTTGCCGGTTCGGCGTTTAATAAATTCATAATATATACTACGATAAAGATAGAGGCCAATAACTGTCCATAACCATATCCAAAATTTTGACAGATGAAACCGCTGCTCACTGCGCCCATACAAGATCCCAAGATGCGCTCGAATCCTGCTCTTTTTGTGGCCTGAAAAAAGGATTGCAGCACGACTAGAGCAGAAATGGCACACCACATCCCTCCCATTTGTGGCATCACCTGACGCACAGAAACACTTAACATACTGCCTAATAAATATGCAATTAAACCAACTAAAGCAGCTTCCGTGGAGAAGTAAAAGAACTCCAAATAGGCTTTCAGATGGAGGTGTTTGAAATATTTTTTTTTCATCATGAGGTTCCGTTCTCGCTATCTTCAGATGGCCCCTATGCAAATGATGGTGTGATAGGAGATGCGCGATTATATCGACTGATCAACCAAGTATGATTCAATGACTCGACCTCGTCTCGTAGGATGGTGATGGAGTCGTCGTCATATTCATGCCAATGAGGGGTTACCGTCATACCATTGTCACATCTCTTTGGTATCGTATCAAATAGATGGGATAACATGCTTGTCCCTCAGTATACCGATTAATAATATTTAGGAGTATACAGTGACTGGTTGCTTCCCTTCTTTTTCGTCACTTTCTATAAGTGTTCAAAAAAAATCTAAAATTTTATTTATTCAAAAAAAACAATCACTTCAGGAATATCAAGGTAGGATTCAAGGATTTTTTGAGAGCGACAATCTCAATCTATCCAAGACTGCTGACACCTGGGGAAAGTTAAATAAAGAGTATGATCTATGGGCGTCGACATGTCGTGAAATGGCTCAGGAAGACCAGGCTAAGAGTCTACTGAAGCTCTCGCGAGAAGAGGAGGTATTAATCTTAGAGGAAGCAAAGGCCAAGTGCATACGGGCATGTTTAGACCAGCTGCAAGAGGATTTTCAGTTATCATTTGAGGACAATGCTGAATTTTCTGCGATCGAGACAGAAGAAACCCAGCTTCACCATCCACCGACCTCAAAAACTAGGTTTATTAGCTATCCTTTATATTTGCTATACGCTGGCATGAGAGTGGGTGCATTGCATTCATTGCTAACCTTATTGGGTGCTCCTGGATTAATTATATATATTCTGATAGGTATCTTTGTAGTACCTTTTGCTTTGACAGGATGTTTTGAGTTGAAGCTGAATGCAGAACGTACGGGCACGAAACTTAAGCATCCACCCTTGTATTTTAGGATACTCCGACATCAGCAACGGATGCTGGCATTTATTGAAGATCAACTCCAAGAGCAGCTCGCCCAAGAGGAAAATTTGGATAAGGAAAAAGCAGAATTATTGTCCAATTATCTTGATGCGTCGGAGAAGTTAGGGGATGATTTTAGCCCGTCGCAACAAAAGCAGCCTTATAGCAAATATAATATTGTACTGTCAGCTGAAAAAAAAGCCGAAGTATTATCTCATATGCGGGCGTATAAAGTTTTTTGTCTCTCAGTAAACGTTGCGAATGCTCTATTTACGGGCTATATATTTCTCAATACGGTATCGTCTTTGAGCCAAATATCACTTAAGATCTTGATTCTATCAATTTTTACCTGTCCACTTGCGCATTGGTGGTTACCAGTTGTTGCTGTAGTTGTTTTAGGCCTGCTCGTAACGGGTGTATATTTAGGGTACAAGGTCATGGATGCTAAGTGTAGCAAGATGCGAGCTATTTTATTAGAATTTTTTGGAGTACATGACATACCTTCACGCCATGAATTAGAGCAACAAGATAAAAAACGTCAACGAATATTAGTCATTCAGCGTCGCTCGCTACGCCCTTTCCTTGATCAAAAAAGTGTTGATTCTCAACTATCAATTTTCACAGAAAAGCATGGCGTGGATCAGAAAGATGCAAAAAATCAACCCTCATTTCAAATAGCGTCATGCCGCGCTCGAGCTAACTCTATGTAACAAGGCTCTTAATCAGCGGGTCGTA
>JABABH010000233.1 GCA_014238325.1 Coxiellaceae bacterium
CGGGTTCAATGATATCGCTATAACGTCGAAAAATCTGATGGATCTTGCTAGAAGCTGCTCGATATTTTTCCATTGACACGGGCAATAAGGTTAAAGTTGGACATAAACGTTGTGCTTGCGCCGATGACATCCCTGAAGAGAGTCCAAAGCCTCTGGCTTCATAATTACAAGTGGTCAAGACCCCACGCTTACGTGCCGATCCGCCAACAGCAACCGGCTTAGCGCGTAAGTCTGGATTATCTCGAATTTCGACAGCCGCATAAAAACAATCGAGATCAATATGAATGATTTTTCGCTGTTCATTCATCATGTTAGTTGACATTCATCAGCCCCATACACCACATCGTTATGCATCAGACAACACTTCTGCTTGTAAAAAATAAGGCGATTGATCTTGTAGTACCAGACAAGTCAATTTTCCGGTATACACTGCACCCGTGTCCAAAGCAATGCGATTATGCTTGATCTCCGGCTTTTTTACTATGGTATGACCATGTACAATTATTTTACCAAAATCCTGGGAGTCATTTAAAAAATCATCTCGAATCCAGAGTAAATCTTCAGCAGTTTGTTCTCGCAACGTAATATCAGGGCGAACCCCAGCATGCACAAAAAAATAATCTTGCGTTTGATAACATAACCGCAAAGATCGAAAGAACCTGCGATGCTCCTGGGGTAATCGATGCAAAAATGCCTGTCTAAGCTCAAACCACCCTGAAAAATTTTTTCTATCCCACGCTGTTTCAGATGCTATCCCGTAACTCATTAAAGTCGCATCTCCTCCATTACGGATCCAATGCGGACCCGTCTCCTGCGGATCTTCTAAAAATTTGAGCAGCATATCCTCGTGATTACCTTTCAAGTAGTGTCGAGCAAAGCTAGGGAGGGGAGGATCCAATAACTGATCGACTACAGCACGAGAATCGGAACCGCGATCGATGTAATCACCCAACGTAATCAGAGTGCATGAGGCATTGGGATGCTGTGTGGCATCTTCCCGAATGGCAACGAGCAATGCACGTAGCAAATCAACTCGTCCATGAATATCTGCAATGACATAAACGCGTACCACGAATTAATGCAGTCACCCTTGTTCTATTTGCTTCAAACATTGAAGCAACTCACTGTTTAAGATAGCACATACTCCCATAGTCCGATGATGCATCTCGAATTGCAGGCCCGACGCATGCAAAAACAATCGCTTCATACCCAGCCGAGCCATCGCTGCATTAAATTTCCAATTGCCATATTTTCCATCACCTGCAATAGGGTAGCCCAAATAAGCGGCATGCACACGCGCCTGATGAGTACGTCCAGTCAATAGTCGAACTTCTACTAAGGTCGCGTTTTGAAAATAACGTAAGGGGCGAAATATACTGACGGCTGGTTTACCCTCAGCATCACAGTGCACCCTACAACCCCCTACTGCGGAAGATACTTTTAGCAGTGGCTCGGTCACGCGTTGCTCTCCACCTTGCCAATGCCCATGCACTAAAGCCATATACTGCTTTTGTAGTTGATGCTCTCGTAATAAAGCATGCATATGAAGTAATGCTGTACGGCACTTCGCTAGCATGAGGCAGCCGGAGGTCTCGCGATCTAAACGATGCACTAAGTTCAAACCCGAGATATCGGGTCGCATCGTACGGGCTATATCAATCAAGCCAAGCGCATGCTGATCACTGTGTACCGGTAATCCCGCTGGCTTATCTATAATTAATAAATCGTTATCTTCCATTAAGATACGATTTTCAAGTTCGGCGATAAGCTGAGGGCTCGGCACCATACGTGGATGGCGAACTTGAGTACGCAAGGGCGGTACACGCAAGTAGTCGTCTATTTGCAAGCGATACGAGCATGGCCGTCTTTTTTGATTCACCCGGACCTCTCCGCCACGAATAGCTCGGTAAATACGACTAGATGGCACACCTTTTAGGTGCTTTAATAAAAAATTATCTAATCTTTGACCAGCCATATCTTGGGTCACTTGGGTACAGGGTAGTATAGGTTTCATACGCTCTTACTTCATATAGTGCCAACACACCAACCATCTCAGCGCCTAAGGAGGCGATGGATCTGGAAAAGTTGACAACATCGTTTCAATACTCCGCTCCTATCAAGCTCGGAGATAGCCCACTCTAGGGGCAGGACAATATTTGGCCTCTAATATATCGGCATATTTAGAATTTTATCCAAGCCTTATCATAGCAATTGATGAATAATGAGAAGCCTGCTATAGTCGACGGGTTGATAGCACGCACTAGGGTAAACCGCTAGAGAGTGAGTATATTATCACAGTCAGTCTTAACATTAAACGTGAAGAATATAAGCAACCATGCCACTTCCTTCTTACTCAAATATTATAATTTTAAACTTCAATGCAAAAATATTCAGCACGCCGGCATAATGGATCACGAATGATGGTGATGATTTTTACGGAGCTCAAATCATGACAACTGCGAAGACCCTAGTCAAAAGCACAAACCTACGCACTCTACCCCTCAATCCTAAAAGAAACGATCATCTAGGTCATGCGGTACCGTTTATAGGATCAAGTTGTGCACAACGAACATCAACACATTTTTCCTTGAATACTAATTCATTAAGAATAGGAACACTATACAGTATTTTGTAAATTAAGCGCTCAACCCAAGTAACATATGCGGAAACAAGTTAACGAAAACAACAGTCTTACCCGTGCAGACCGAATAGGCATGACGACAAGGTTCAGTCGATGACGGGAATACTGATGGCCAGCTTCTAGAGCTGACAAGAAACTATTGCTGCTTGAGCGCCTCAACATGGGTTATATATCGATGGCGTCCACACCAGAAAGGCTACTAATCAATGCAACACAACCCGATTTGCTACGCTTGGCAATTACGGAAACTAAAACGAATTTGCTCCAGGATTATTATGATCAAAGACTAGGGCAGGAGCAGAAAAAAGCTAATATATACAAAGCTGTTATAAAAAGCATCTCCAATCCTTTGGGTGCTGTATTTGTCGATTATGACGGTGGTTCATTACACGGGTTTCTATCGATTAAAGATATTTCTCCAGAATACTTCTTAGCAACCCCCTCAGATCCAGTGCACCCTGACTTGAATCAAATACTCAAAGTCAACCAAGCACTCGTCGTCCAAGTGGACAAGGAGGCTCGCGGGAAGAAAGGTGCAGCACTGACCACTTTTATCAGCTTAGCGGGCGCCTTTTTGGTCCTGATGCCCAATAACCCAAAAGCTGGCGGCATTTCTCGCCGCATCGAAGGTGAAGATCGTGAACAATTGCGTGGCATCCTCAACGAGCTCAATATTTCAGATACTATGGGGCTCATTGTCCGCACCGCTGGCGTCGGTCGTACCAAGGAAGAGTTAGATTGGGATTTGAATATTTTATTGAACCAGTGGGAAGCCATTAAACAAGCTGCTGTCCTCAAGCCTGGACCCTACCTGATTCATCAAGAAAGTAATTTAATCAGGCGTGCTATGCGTGATTATATACGCCCTAATACCGTAGAGATCGTCATCGATAATGAAGAAGCCTTTCAAGAAGCTAAGCATTATATGGATGAGGCGAAGCTCGCCTGTACCGATCTATTGCGTCTTTATAAAGATCCTACACCTTTGTTTACAAAATACGAAACTGAAAAACAAATCGAAGAAACTTATCAGGCCGAAGTGCGCCTACCATCCGGCGGTTCTTTAGTAATTAATCATACCGAAGCGTTAGTAGCCATTGATGTGAATTCTTCCCGTGCAACACGAGGCGCTAACATTGAGGAAACAGCTTTTCAAACCAATAGAGAGGCCGCAGAAGAAGTCGCTCGGCAACTACGCATTCGAGATATTGGCGGCTTAATTATCATTGATTTTATTGATATGCTCTCGACTCGCAATCAACGTGAAGTTGAAGCCGTCTTACGGAGCTCTGTAAGACCGGATCGTGCGCAAATTCAAACTTTGCGCATCTCACGCCTCGGCTTGCTGGAAATGTCTCGTCAAAGGCTACGCACCTCTATTACACGCTCTAGCCAAACCATTTGTCCATGTTGCAAAGGCCAGGGCATCGTTCGTAGTGTAGAGTCCCTCTCTGTATCCATCTTGTATGCTCTACAAGATCAAGCATCCGTTGCTAAAAACGTACATTTTCAGTTGCACGTACCGAATGAGGTTGCAGCCTTCCTATTAAATGAAAAACGCCATACTTTACAAACACTCGAGACCACTCTCCCCATAAGAATTACAGTTATAGCAAATGAATATTTAGACTTGCCTCAGTATATTATTAAACAAGTCAAGTCTTCAGCTGCTAATTTGGACCATTCACAAGGTACACCTAGCTATCAATTGTCGAAAAATATAAAAACGGATGTGTTGCAAAAATCCAACGTCCCACCGACCAAGGAACCAGCCATTCAACAATTTCTCAGTCCCGCCGTACAAACCACACAAGAGAAATCAGCTAATACGGGTCTATTTAGGCGCCTGATGAAAAAAATGTTTGGCAGCGAAGCGACCGACTCCTCTCTCCATCCTAAACAAGAGACGAAAGTCGAAACGGAACCAACAGAAACACAAGTACAAGTACCTGAGGCTTCTAAATCTCAGCGATCAAGAAGGTCGCGCTCGTCACAATCACGAGAACCTCGCAGTACTGCTTCCTCGCCGAGATCTCGTCCAGCTTCATCGTCACCTCGTCGAAGACCATCTCGTCCTCGTCGTTACAGCAGCAATACGCGCACCCAGCAGCAGCCAGGCCAACCACAAAAGCCTGCGAGTCCACTTGATACCAAGCCGGTCAGCGATACCAAAGAGGATGATTCCAATCCATAAACCACGAACAGATCGTACAGAACGTGATCCATCGGATATCCTGGTCGAATGATTTTCATCGAGCTTTTAATCGGTTATATCTTTCTAATAAAGTTTTTGGTGATTCCTTGATATCGACAGGAATACAATCAACTGGACAAACTTGTTGGCACTGTGGCTCACCAAAATGCCCCACACACTCCGTGCAACGATCCGGGTTAATCTCATAAATTTCCTCACCCATCGTAATGGCCTCATTCGGGCACTCTGGCTCGCATACATCACAATTGATACATTCTTCAGTAATTTTTAAAGCCATGGATAGGCTACCCTCTCTATAAAACGCTATAAGGCCCATCAGAAGACTGCTTATTTTTTTCTCTTTAGATAATCCGTTACCGCTGCTGGGACAAAAGGTGCAATATCTTGTTGTAATTCAATAATTTCACGCACCAGTGAACTCGAAATATAGGCGTATTGATGCCTCGCTAAAAGAAATAGTGTCTCAACCTCTGGTGATAATTGCTGATTCATATAGGCTAGCTGAGACTCATCGTCTAGATCTGAGCGTATACGCCACCCACGGAGAATAATGCGAGCACCATGATCTCGGGCAAAGTTAACCAACAAACCGTCCAATGGCAACACCTCTACCTGAGGCAAGGACTGCACTGTCGCCCTAGCTAAATTCACACGTTCTTCTATTGTAAAAAAACAATTTTTACGGCGGGTCAGAGCAACAGCTACGATGACTTTATCAAACAAACTAGAAGCCCGCTCAATCATATCGTAATGCCCCAATGTAATCGGATCAAAGGTACCTGGATACACCACCACTGAATTCATTCCTCTTCACTCCAAGGCTTCACATGATGCATGCCCTTCATTCGAGCCAATGATAGAATAGACTCACCGCTAGGCAATACTAAATCGGGCGCAATCTCAGCCAAGGGGTGCAAAACAAAAGCACGTTCCTTTAAATACGGATGCGGCACCACTAAATCATCCTGTTGTATTCTATCATCACCGTACAGCAAGAGATCTAAATCCATCAACCGTGGCCCCCAATGCGTAGTATGGGTACGAACTCGTCCCTGTTTTTGCTCAACGGCTTGCAAATTATACAATAAGGAAATAGCTGATAGTGTCGTTTTTATGACGATCACCCCATTAATAAAGTCTGGTTGCTCCAACTGCCCCCATGGTCGTGTGCGATACCAACTGGATTGTTTGAGCAAACTGACATGAGGCAACTGAGCTATAGCCGCCACACTCTCGATCGCTTGTGATAGTCGGTCGCCTAAATTAGCTCCTATTCCGATATAGGCCAAAATAGCCTCATTCAGCACGAGTCCTGCAACCTTCAGTAGAAGGACGACGTCGGTGGCGTGCCCGCCCCCCCTGGTGTTCTGAGAGATGACGCCACCATGCCACGACCTCTTTCAAATTAGGATCAATTTCAGCCCTTAAGGTAAGAAAATCGAAGGCTGCACGAAAATAACGTTGTGCCATAATATGATGGATACGAGCAGGCCGACGCCTTTCTAAATGGTATTGTAAAATCCAGATCGCATGCATCATCTCTAGCAGGCGTTTGGGAAGAGGCAAGGCTACACTCTGTTTTTTAACCACCTTGCGAACGCTATGATGCAAAGCAGAAAATAAACGTTTGTTTTCTGTTCCCTTCACACTGACCTGCACAACAGGCCATAGGAAGACGGCAAATAAAAATCCGGGGTTTAAACTTTCATTAACATGATATCGGCGATCCGTTTTCTTCAGAGCCAGCTGAATCAATGGTTCATAACCCATGTCCTGCACATCGTGAAGCACCGCAACCAACTGTGGAAAAAAGACTTCTAGATATCCTGTACTATATAGCAATGGATAAGATTGACTCGCATGTCCTTTAAAAAATATCTTCAAAAGCTCCGTGAATAATCGAGCTTGTGGCACATAAGCCAATAAATGGTGCGATGCCAGCAGCGCCGTGTTGGTTGCAGACTCAATAGAAAATCCCAACTTAGTTGCTAAACGAATGGCACGTAATATACGCACAGGATCCTCATGAAATCGCTGTGCAGGGTCACCGATCATACGAATGACTCGGCGCTTTAAATCAGATAGGCCATCCGTAAAATCAATAACCTTATGCTCCTGAATGTCATAATACAGTGCATTAACTGTAAAATCTCGCCGCCAAACATCCTCTTCAATCGTACCATAAGTATTATTCTCTGATAGAATCGCCGTACGTTCCTCCGATCGCTGCTCACCCGTGGAGACGAGCGCCCGCGTCCCTGCAACGTAGGCGCGAAAAGTAGACACTTCAATCACTTCTTCTGGGAAATACACATGCACGAGTCGAAAGCGCCGACCAATAATACGACTATTAGGGAAAATTTTTCGCACTTCGTAAGGGCGCGCATTGGTGACAATATCAAAGTCTTTAGGAAAAGCATCGAGCAACATATCGCGTACGCCTCCACCCACCAAATACGCAGCAAAACCTTTTTGACATAAACGATGAATGACTTTTAAAGCAGCAGCACTGATGCGTTCAACGGTCAAGGCATGCGACGCTTGTTGGGTAACCTGAGAAACTGTGTCCTTCCCTCGCTTCCTTTGGAATATGGCATGAAGCCAATGATATTTTTTAAACATTTGGCCTTGACACTGATTGCGCTCTCATTTAAAAACCCTATAATAGAACCATTCACTTTGGATAAGCTCCCTTCGTCTAGTGGCCCAGGACACTGCCCTCTCACGGCAGGAACAGGGGTTCGAGTCCCCTAGGGAGCACCAAAGATAAGCCTTGCATGGTAATACATCCGAGATCTATCCTTCAAGCCTGAGCTACACATTTCCTGCACCAAGCTCCACCCCCGTATGGTATCATAAGGAAGAAACTAACTGGTTGTTGCTTTCATCTGCCATAGTAGCACCAATCGGCTGCATGAACAGCCTATAACCACCTACGATACAACAAACCGATGAAAAACTTCTATCCCGCTTCCTTAAATCCTGAAGAATGCTTATTATTTCAATCTGCTATGCACGATGTGACACCTTTAAAATCATCAAGCAAGGAACCTATATCCCTTGAGCCTCTCGCCTCTTCATTATCACAACATCAGCCCGCTGCTAAAGACACTCAAATACATAGACAGCAGTCTAGCACCGTAGCTAAACAGCAAAGTATCCATACATTATGGCCATCACCCGAGATAGCTCAGCCACCTGTTTCTTCTATGCAGACCACTGTGGGGCCAGAAGATCAGCTTTACTTCGTAAAAAATGGAATACAACACAAGAAAATAGCCAGATTGAAGCGAGGAAAAATAAAAGCTGCGGTCTTGGATCTACATGGCTACACAATGCTACAGGCACAGGCCTGCATCGAAGTATGTATAGAGAGATCTATATCCCGCCATATCTATTGCATCCAGATGATTCATGGAAAAGGACGTTCCACTTCCAATGATCAACCTATATTAAAAAATTTTCTTAATCAATATCTCCCTCAGCATCCACTTGTTTTAGCCTTCCATTCTGCACCTGCCTCACAAGGTGGGGCAGGTGCAGTCTACGTTCTGTTAA
>JABABH010000234.1 GCA_014238325.1 Coxiellaceae bacterium
AAAAGGGATAACATCTAAACTTAATTTTCCAAAAATAAGCTGGGAAAGCATGCTCAACTCCGATTATTTATGCATCAAAAACGCTCTAGGATGTGACTCCGTATGAGGCATCATATAAGTCTGGATAATACCTTCAAAAAAATGTTGAGGCACACCTGCATAGTTTTCTAATCGATGAGCCACTGAAGGTTGCAATAAAACCTGATAGCTTGCCGCCGTCAATCGATTGGGTGACTGTTGTATCTGATGGATCCATCTATTCATGTCTGTTGGAGAGACCACTTTCACGACAAAATGCATATCTGAAAAACCTTTACCATTATATTGAGCATCGATTCCTCTGAGTACACCTTCTTCCGTCGCTAAGAGATGCAGCTGTGTTCTCATACCTGCCATGGTATAAATTTGACTGCCTAATTGTGGAATAAAAAAAGCACTCATGGGAACATTATCAGAGGTTAACCAAAAAACAATCGGTCGACCTTTAGGGATCATTACATAATTTACCGTTGCAATATTTTCTTCGGGATAAATAAATAACCACTTCCAGGGTAAAGCAACCACTTGAATCAGCAGCGGTTGCCCTGAGACATGAAGTGGTCGATAAGGATCGAGTTTATGCGTTTGCTTCCATGTCATGATGCTTAATATTAAAATAATAATACAAGGCACCCCCCACCAAATGCTCTCAAAAAAAGCATTTTCACTCCAGTTAGGTTTATATTCTGAGGTTTTATGTGCACGATGGTAGCGAAAAATAAAGGCGAAACTCATGATAATCACAGGAATGACGACAACCAACATTAATGCCAAAGCATCAAATAGCAATTGTCGTTCTTGGTACGCGATGAGCCCCTTGGGATGGAGCACACCGCTGACCGACTGATGGCACCCTGATACCAAGAGATAGATCATAGAAAACAGAGTCAATTTAAAAAGTAGGAGAATCCGATGAGCAGCGCCCCGCCACTGAGGTTGACCTTTTCTATGTTGATTCATCATGATTCATCCATTTTTCAAGCATCTTAGCTAGGTTCGACGCTGCTTGATCCCTTATTTCTGGTATCATATATCACGTGATCTTCAGATGCTAGCTTTTAAAAACATCCCCCATCGTGATGAATCAATCATTCGAGGCTCATTATCGACGGTGATCCATCAATCCTCTTCATCGAATGACTTTCAAACAGGATTAACTTCGGTATATACTAGCTTGAAGGATAGATCATCATGGAGTAGCAACGATGTCTTATATTATGTTTGCACGCTGGTTTGGATTGATTTCACTCATTTTGTCGATGGGCATTTTATTCAATCTGGAAGACTCAAAAACGATGGCAAAAAACATGGTCCGTGCGGAGTCTGGATATATCATGGGTGGCGTTTTACCGATTATTTTCGGAACACTCGCCTTTATGCAGCATAATAGCTTTGCGCTCGGTTGGCAAATTGTGGTGACCTTTATTGGTCTTTTTATGTTATTAGTCGGTATCTTTCGCGTATTATTCGTATCAGCATGGAAACGACTCATGCATCAACATCTCGATAAAATCCCTACTTTATTTAGCTTATTTGGATTAATTTTTGCTTTATTGCTACTGTATGTCGGATTTTTTGCACCGCTTGTCGCCTATTCGCACGCCATGGTATAAGCTATACTCTTCGTCTAGCACAGCACGCAAACGGTCCGTTGCTTGTTGAGTCACCTGATATAGCGATTGTTGATTATTGATCCAATGCGCATCATCCCATCGTCGCAACCAAGTCAATTGTCGCTTTGCCAAATGTCGTGTTGCTTTAATGGATGCCGCACACATACCTGGATAGTCCATTTGCCCCATTAAATAAGCCATTATTTGGCGGTAACCAATACTTTGCATGGCTGGAAGGTCCGGCGTTAAGGCAAATCGTTGCGATAAGGCTCTGACTTCTTCGACGAGTCCTGCATCTAACATGTGCTCAAACCGCCGCGATATAGTTGTATACAAATCAGCTCGGTGATTCGGCGCGAGAACAAGATTCATAAATCGATAAGGCGAGACTTGATTCGATTGTTTCTGCATATATTCTGTCGGTGGCAACCGCGTCTCATAATAAATTTCTAATAAGCGCTGAATGCGTTGTTTATCGCTTGGATGAATACGTCTCGCTGCAATGGGATCAATTTTTTCTAATCGTTGGTATAAGACACCCCATCCCTTCAGCATAGCGATGCTTTCAATCTCATTTCGTATTTGCCTATTCGCCGCTGGTAAATCAGAAAATGGTCGTTGTAAGGCACGAAAATATAACATACTACCTCCCACCAAGAGGGGGATACGATGAGCACGATGTATAGATTGAATCTCTTGAAGCGCATCCTGATAAAATTGACCAGCGGAGTAAGGCATACAAGGATCACAAATATCGATCAAGCGATGCGGTATGCGTGCTAATATATCGCATGCTGGTTTAGCTGAGCCTATATCCAGCCCACGGTAGACCATAACGGAATCAACGCTAATAATATCGACTGGAAATCGCTGCTTTTCAGCCAGGAAAAGCGCTACCTGCGTTTTTCCGACGCCAGTCGGCCCCATCAAGCAGACGACTAAAGGACGTGCGACAGCCATCCTTATTGCCCCCGCAAAAACCAGGCATCCAATTCCCGCATCGAAAACTGTTTCCATGCGGGACGACCATGATTGCATAATCCACCATGCTGAGTAGACTCCATCTGACGTAGCAAATAATTCATTTCTTCTATCGTCAAATGATGGTGGGCGCGTAGCGCAGAACGACAGGCAACTGCAGCCAATATCGCATGTATTTTTTCTTGCACACAAGCCAGACCTGCATGATTAGCTAAATCTGATAGAATATCCCGTATACAAGGCTCCGCTTGATGGGCTGGCAAAACAGCAGGTAAAGCATCTAAACTCATGGTCTTAGCATCAACCTGCTTCAGTCCTAAACCCAAACTCACCATTTGTCTTCCATAAGTTGCCCACACACCTTGCTCTTGTGTATTTAAATCCATCACAATGGGCATCAATAAAGGTTGCAGCATCAACCCTGATGCCTTCATCTCACGCTTCATTTTTTCATAAAGGATGCGTTCATGTGCGGCATGCATATCCACCATAATCAAACCTTGTTGATTCTGAGCTAAGATATAAATACGATGCAACTGCGCCAAGGCATAGCCCAACGGTGGGCTAGGAGCAAGCTCTGTTATAGGAGACGACGCCTGACGAGCCTCTTTATTAGGTTGAAGGGCATCTATGGGCTGATCATCCTTTGTTCCTACGGTTGCTGTCGTCGTTGCTTCTGTTCTCGACAGACGCTCCGATGCTACATCAGCATCGATCTCTGCAGGATCTCGACCCCTTTCCCCTAGGTTGGCTTTTAATTCAGTCTGAGACGCAGGATGCGTCGTATAACCTACTGCGCTTTGCTCCCGCACCGATAAATGTTTGGGGGCTTGCCTAGGTGAAGATAAAGGCGATGCATGATCCAGCACGCTAGGTATAGCATGAGGCACCTTATTAGGGGACAGGGCTATGGAATGGGGTTGCGATAAGCCTTTCTTATCACTCGTAACAGCATTCGAGCCCTCTTGTGTCAATGAAACCGTAGCACCTGGCTTGATGTTTTCTAAAACCTGTTGAACACCGTGTTTGACCACATCAAAAACTAAGCGACTATCGCGAAAACGCACTTCATATTTACTAGGATGCACATTGACATCAACCAACTCTGGATCGATATCAAGATAGATCACATAAGCCGGATAACGTGAATGAAATAAAACATCTTGATAGGCTTGATGAATCGCCCGCGCTATCAATTTATCACGTACGAATCGCCCATTAATATAGATATATTGAGAGTCAGCTTGGCCACGCGTATAACGCGGATCTCCAAGATATCCAGATAGCACCATGCTTGCCTGCTGGTACTCAATGGGTACAGCAGCTTTCCTAAAACCCGATAATAATATGGCTTCAATACGATCTAAATGTGTTGTTTCAGTATAGGAAGCAGGGAAACGTCGCATCTCTTTACCGTTATGCGAGAGTACGACGTTTAAGGCAAAGCGGCTCAGTACAATACGTTCCACCATCATCGTAATATGTCTAAATTCTGTAGCCGGATTACGTAAGAATTTTTTCCGCACAGGTATATTATGAAATAAATCACGAATCGTTATGGTTGTACCAATAGGGTGCGCTGCAGGACTGGGGTCCGAGACGTGGCTCGTCTCTGCTTCAACCCGGTAAGCCATAGCAGTTTCCTGATGCCTAGACACCAACTCTACACGCGCTACCGAAGCTATGCTGGCTAAAGCTTCACCTCGAAACCCTAAAGAGGCAATATGTTGTAAATCACTGGCCTCTTTAATTTTACTTGTGGCATAACGTTCAAGTGCTAAAACCAGATCTGCTTGATGTATGCCATGACCATTATCTTTCACTTGAATCAACTTATGCCCACCATACTCAATATCCAAATGTATGGCTTGTGCCCCAGCATCTAAACTATTTTCCATCAGCTCCTTTACGATAGAAGCGGGCCGCTCAATGACCTCTCCTGCTGCAATTTGATGAGTCGTGTGTTGATGTAGACGGTAAATACGTGACATACATTATCGCTTAATAAAATACATATCCCAAACCTGGTGCCCCAAACGTTTGCCCCGCTTTTCAAACTTCGTGTCCTGACCACCGCGGTAACCATATAAAACGGATGGAGTGTGATCGATCCGCAAGAAATAAGCTGACGCCTGCAATACTCGTTGAGCCAGTAGGGCATAGGCTTCTACATCCGTTGCTAGATGCAGGAATCCCTCGCTTGCCAATTTGGATCCTAACAGATCAACGACCTCTGCTTGTATCAAACGACGCTTATGATGTCGCCGTTTCGGCCATGGATCTGGAAAAAAAATATTAATCCCCTGTAAACTTGCATCTTTGATACCCTGCTCCATAATATCCAGCGCATCTCCATGATAAATACGCACATTCTTGAGTCCGTATTCATGAAGGTGACGCATGCCAGCAAGGACACCTGCCTGATAAACTTCCACGCCGATATAATTGATGTGGGGATAAGTTTTTGCCAATGCAACTAAAACATCCGCGTGACCAAATCCAATTTCAAGCACTACGGGCGCTTCTCTTAAAAACAGAGCTGAAAAATCAGACGCCTCATGATACTCCCGTATGAAGTAGGGTGCAAAAGCACTCATTTCCATCTGTTTTTTTAAAAGACCTACGTTTCGACCTCTATGGGCAAAAGTCAGTACGCTGCGCCTGATCGATGGAGGCGCTTGTTCATGATTCATAGCTACCCTTAAAGAAGCCCCAACCTAAAGCATGAGACCTCTGGATTATTATACAAAAATTCAGTAATATACCGCTCGCGACTGAAGATGCGAAGTGGGTGATTGCGAGCGGTATAC
>JABABH010000235.1 GCA_014238325.1 Coxiellaceae bacterium
ACATAGCTCAAATAAATGCGAAAAAATTGCCAAGTTTATTAGCACCAGGCGGCTACGTTCACTTAACAAGCTTCGCACCCTTTTGGGTCAAACGCAAAAATTTCTCTACACTGAGATGTTTATCGCCCTTCTTTGCTCTTAAAGAAATAGAGGCTTCTATGAGCCATGATATTAAAGAAAATTTAAAGGAGATTATGTTCTTTGACTCCTTCCCACGATACTTTTTTCAAAAACCCGAAGCTGTATCAGATCAGCAAGAGACCGAGACCTGTGCATCAACCTTGTCGCAGCTGACACTATAATCTCACTGCTTAGAAAGAAGGCATGGCTTAATATTCCTATTTGATCCCTGTGCCTTCTTTCTCTATAATGGGTCAGCTATCATTGGAGTTTTTATGAAAAAATCAATACATCCCCAGATTCATACGATTAGTTATAAATGCCGTTGTGGTACTACCGGTACGATTCAGTCGACGTTGAAGCAGCCCTTACATCCAGATGCTTGCTATGCCTGTCATCCAGCCTATCCCAATACGAGCAATAAACGCGCAGCTGCTCCTAAGGCAGGCCCTGTAGAGCGCTTCAACAAGAAATATGCGAGACGTAGTAGTAGCAGCAATACTGACGCAAAGTCCTAGAATAGGACGGTATGTATCGCTGATATACCGCTCGCGAATGAAGATGCGAAGTGGGTTACTGCGAGCGGTATACCTTGGTTTTGATGGCTGGCGAAAAATAAATGTTCGCTCAGCCACTTAAGGAGACAATCACGGTTGTCCCCTTAAGCATCCCCATCGCGATGAGTCACTTCAAGTCCATGCTTCGCATCTTGAAGTGGGATGGGTATAGGCCGATTCCATCAGGATTTGAGAACAAACCCATCACTGAGTAAGTCAATCGCATAGCTTAGATTCGGTTGAGAGGCTATGTGATGCAGATAAGTGCGCCAAGCTTTCGCTCCTGATTGTCCTCGATATAATCCATGCAAATGGCGTGCCATCATAGAAAAAGGCACGCCTCGCATTAACTGTTGTCGCATATAGGGCAGATAACGCTCTAAGATTCGCTGAGCTGCTATGCTATTGCTCGTATCCTGCTTAAAATATTGAGCATCAAATGACCCAAACCAGCCAGGATGATGGTAGGCTGCCCGACCTATCATCACACCATCCACTGCTTGCAAATGCTCATCAATCTCTAAACTATCGCTAACCCCCCCATTTACAATAATCTCAAGATCAGGGTGGCCTTTCTTTAAACGATATACCGTTGGATAAGATAAGGGTGGCACTGACCTATTTCTCTTAGGATTTAAACCACTTAGCCAGGCTTTGCGTGCATGTATAATAAAAGTCCGACAACCAGCAGCAGCAACCGTGCTCACAAAATGATCTAAATGAGCATAGGAATCCTTATGATCAACGCCAATACGTGTCTTCACGGTAACCGGTATACTGACCACCGCTCGCATCGCGGATACACAGTCTGCTACACGCTCTGGCTGTATAAATAAGCAAACACCGATTTCACCCGCCTGGGCACGATGACTGGGGCACCCTACATTTAAATTAATTTCATCAAATCCATAATCCATGGCTATTCTGGCACACTTCGCTAAATCTGCAGGAGACGACCCCCCCAGCTGTAAAGCTAATGGTGATTCTATGGGTGAATACCCTAAAGATTTCCAACGATGCCCGTGCAATAGTTGCTGAGTTGTAAGCATTTCTGTGTACAACAGGGTATGCTGGGTGATACATCGCATCAATACGCGGTAGTGTGAGTCCGTCATCCCCATCATAGGAGCAATAGATATTAAACGATTCAACATGGATCGGTTACCTGAAGTAAAAGCATGAACACGAGTCTAATACAGTAGTGCAACCAGCATCTAGCTTTATCACAGCCATATAAGAGTATCTCTATAACACTAAAAACTACACTCTATCCTAATGCCCATCATCATAGCGATGTATAGGCGAGACCTGTATAGATATTAATCTGGAAATATTGTACACTATATAAGCTTATAGACCCCGTACCTTATGCTATTTCTACCCTTTAAGAAGAGACACATATGCCATCGTTTTGTTTGTCTGTTTTGAAAAAATTACCATTTTTCATGTTGTTATACTCTATAGTTAGCGCAGCTCATCCCCTACCATTACCACACCCAAGTTTAGCCAAGATGTTGAAAGTCACGACGCCGGCCGTGGTTAATATTGCAGTGGAAAAAATCATTCCGCCAGATGTGAACGATCAGCACAAAGACCATAATACCTCCTCATCCTTTCCACAACCGACTAGAATTATAGGCGTGGGCTCTGGCGTGATCGTCAATGCTCAATCAGGCTATATCATCACCAATGCGCATGTTATTTCAGACGAAGCTATGATGGTGGTCACCTTAAAGAATGGAGCGCATTACCCTGCCAAATTAATAGCCAAAAACGACTATTTTGATTTAGCTGTTATCCAAATCGATGCCAAAGGACTGTTAGCTATGCCATTTGGCAATTCTGATCAATTACAAGTGGGCGATTTTGTCGTGGCAATAGGTAGCCCGTTTAATTTGAACCAAACGGTCACCTCTGGCATTGTAAGCGCATTAAATCAACAAGTTACAACAGGCTCTGTCGTCCATAACTTTATACAAACGGACGCCCCCATTAATTTGGGTAATTCTGGTGGTTCCCTCATCGACTTTAGCGGTCATTTGGTTGGTATCAATACAGCAATTGTCACACCGGATAAGAGCAATAGTGGTATTGGCCTAGCTATTCCAAGCAATATCGTGAAACAGGTGTATCAGCAACTGATTCAATATGGCGGAAATAAACCCAGCATACTAGGGGTGATCGTACAAAATGTTACACCACCCCTCTCTCGGGCATTCAAAATCCATCGTCAACACGGCGCATTGATCACTAAAGTTGTTCCCGATAGTCCTGCAGCAGATGCAGGACTAGCTGTCGGCGATATTATTCTATCCGTCAACCAAGTCACCATCGAAGACGATCTAGCCTTGCATGATCAACTCCAACTGACACGACCCGGTACTAAGGTGATGCTAAAAATATTACGTCATCATCAAATTCAAACAGTGACAGCTATTCCAAAGGAAAAGATTCAAGCTAGACCTGACCCTATCCCCTTTCTGAATGGGGTTAGATTACAAGCAGTGAATCTCTTAGAGCCAGATGGAACGCCTTTGTCTGGTGCATTGGTACTGAATGTCGCTAACTCCAGCGCAGCAGCTATTGCTAGTTTGTATCCTGGGGATGTGATTCTAAGTGTGAATGGACAACCCACTCCCACGATTCATCGATTAATACAGATCTTGACTCAACGACAACAAGCTCAACGTTTGCTGATTAAAATCGCCCGTCATGAGCAGCGTTTATTCTTAGTTATCAAAAACAGCAAGGCAACCCGTACTGAATCATAAGCAACAGAAAAAAAATGTTGCTGAAATTTATAGGCGCTCCCAATCTAAACGATGGGCACCTATTTCTTTTTGGCAGCTTCGGCGTGGGGAAGAGGCCAAATAATCATATTGGCTGGAGAGTTTCACCCGATGATGTTGATAATCAGCCGTTGCGATAATGCGGTAGCGCTTCTTCAAACAAGCATCAACCTCTAATAAGTTTAATCGGTAGTGTATATTCGCTATCATGCCTGGTACTGATAAAACCTGTCCGCGGATGTGTGCCTCACCTATGAGTAACCCAACTTCAGCGGCCTCTGAGGTTAATAAATCTTGGTAGCTATCGTCCGTCATTTTTTTCTCTAATAACCCATCTTCAAGCATAGCCATCAGTCGAATACTGATCATCAGCATGAATAATAGTGTCGTAATGAGTGTCAATTATGCTCCCTCTAACTTTATAAGGTCGTCCTTTCGCGTAAGGTGGTATCTATCCATACCGTCCTTCGATCAGGCGGGGAATCCGATGGTAAGGTGAATGTCATAGCCACATTGCTGACAGCTTTCCAATCGTATACGGCATCTGCCAAGACATAGCTCAGCTGGTGAGTCTTGGGGTTGTGTATCGCATAACGAACCTTTAAAGCCCAAATATTAGCGACTAACTCTTGTCGGTGCTCCCCCGACACCCTCTCATACAATGAAAAAATAGGATGTCCTTTGCGATCCACACGATGGGTGCGTCCTACGAAATACATGGTCTTTAGAAACTGCCAATGCTGCTGATAAAAACGACAAGCACCCACGATGATGACATCCGTATTAACGTCACCACTGATTGCTTTCGCCTGAGTGGACCCGGCATCATAGCCGGACAGGGCATCCTGTTGATCGATCCCCTGTCCGGGTAAGCAAGTGGCATAACCTGCGAGCCATAAACGATGATGCATCTGATTCATAATGAAACGTGTGCGTTCTTGTAAAGACACCCACACTGATACTCGATGCCCATCCTGATAAACGTGAAGACTCGCTTTCAACAAAATCAGTTGTAACCCTACTGCTAATATTAGGGTTAACAAAAATTCAATGCTGAACATGCCTATCTCTCCATGATCCCATGGTTTACCTTATCTCTCGCACTACCCTCAAATTTAAATGATGCGGGCCATGGTACTGCCATGCGATATTTAAATGACAGAGCTCAACTATCGGTTGTGCTAAAGATGGGGGAGAACTCACCCAAGACAAGGAGTGACAACGGATATGCCCGATACCATGAGGCAGCTTCCTATGCGTATAGTGATGCCACTGTGATACAACAGACAAGGGTAATGCTGCATGAGTATGCAAATATTCTGAAATCCACTGCAGCTCTAAGGTGGCTATAGACTGATACTCAACCTCTTTCATGATGACACTTTCCTTCAATAAGATAAATTGTGACTTCAATACTATATCCGCGACCAAAGACCAAGCTATTAAAATTTCCATCAACATCATTTAAATGAACACTCTCAGTATTACGCACTATAATGACTTTCTATAAGCAAAAAACGTGACAGTTTCATCTATTTACTGTATAATAACTATACAAAATAGAATCTTGTTACGACCTACAGGCATCTCTCTTCAACATGCCCGTGGGGATATAGGAGCGACACTGCTGCTCACCTCTTGCTCGTCGAACTTTTCACGCTTATATCCAAACTATCACAGAAATTCTATACCGAATATACCCACCACAAG
>JABABH010000236.1 GCA_014238325.1 Coxiellaceae bacterium
AATTGTGATGACAAACGGTTGTTTTGATCTCTTGCATTGGGGACATCTACAATATTTATCTGCAGCTAAGGCGTTAGGTGATCGTTTGATTGTGGCCGTGAATGATGATGCTTCTGTTACTCGGCTAAAAGGAAAAGAACGGCCTTTAAACAACATCTTTGCACGTATGGCCGTGCTGGCTGCTTTAGAAAATGTGGATGGGGTCATTTCTTTTTCTGAAGATACACCGCACCAATTAATTCAAGACGTCTTGCCCGATGTTCTAGTCAAGGGTGCAGATTATGCCATTGAAAATGTGGTGGGTGCTGATATCGTACGGAACTATGGTGGCCAGGTCTTAACGCTTCCTTTGGTGCCAGCCTATTCCACTTCGCAGTTAATCGAAAAAATGCGAGGAGCAAAGTTATGATGATGGTTACGGGTGCAGCGGGATTGATTGGGAGTCATATTATCTCTGGGCTGAATGCTCGAGGATACACAGATATTATCGCGATAGATGATTTAAGCCATGGCAAGAAGTTTTATAATTTAGCCGTGAATCAATATGCGGACTACTTAGATTATGAAGACTTTCTTCAAAGCATCATGAAAAATGATAGCTTTGGTTCTACGATCGATGGCATCTTTCATCAGGGTGCTTGTGCAGACACCACGGAGTGGAATGGTCGATATATGATGCAGAATAACTACGAATATTCGAAGCAGCTTTTGCATTATTGTCTCAGGCATAACGTACCTTTAGTTTACGCATCGAGTGCTGCAGTTTATGGTCGTTCTTTGGAAAAGAAAAGGGTCAGTATCGAGCCTTTGAATGTCTATGCGTATTCAAAATCTTTGTTTGACCATTATTGCACCCCTTATATGAAGGAGCCTAATAGTTTAGTGACGGGTTTACGTTATTTTAATGTCTATGGTCCTCGTGAACAGCATAAGGGGTCAATGGCGAGCATGCCCTATCAAGCGATGATGCAATTAAAGCGTGAAGGTACCATACAATTATTTGGGGAATATAATGGCTATCCGCCAGGGGAACAAACGCGAGATTTTGTATGGGTGGGTGATGTGGCGCAAGTGAATTTGTGGTGCCTAGATCACGTTGGGCAATGTGGTGGCATTTTTGACGTTGGCACGGGGCAAGCAAATTCTTTTAATACCTTAGCTTCCATATTGATCCGATTACATGGCTCTGGAGACATTCAATATATTCCGTTTCCAGCGCGATTGAAATCCGCTTATCAGAGTTATACCTGCGCTGATCTTAGCCCATTGCGTCAAAGAGGGTATGATGAGCCCTTCCAATCTCTCGACGCCGGATTAACCCAGTATTTTCATGAACACATGCCTTTGCTGCTGGGCGAATGTGAGTAGCTTCTCCGATTTTTCCTTGCATTTGGGTGGTTTTAGCGAGCATCATCGGTGATATGGGAAGTTATGAATGGCCGTCGATTTGCTCCGTAATTTTCTGTCGTTGGGTCGCATCTTGTGCATGGATAGTATTGGCGATGCGGTCATTAAGGTCTTTGGTGAGGGTTTCAAAAGAAGTATGAGAGAGTTGTAAGGCTAAGCTTGTGAGCAGTGTCATAGTGGTTAATATGCGCTCATTGGTTATTCGGTCATCATAAAGGGACTGTCGGATATCGGCTAGTACGCGTAGTTGCTCGCGCTCTATATCAGCGGTAGAGGCAGTTTTGGTTTGATTAAGCCAATGAGGATCATCAGCGCGATTGGCTTTTTGTCGCATCAACTCAAGAAGGCTCACCATCTTTCCATGCTGCATGACCGGTGTGCGTTCACTGACTAACATATTAATATTGCTTAATAATAAGGATTCTTCTGCAATTTTTGATCGACGTGCAATTTGATAGCGTTGATACTCGGGCATTTTTTCTAAGCGTTCCTTTGCATCAGGGCTGCTATGGATCATCTGTTTTAGATTATTCCATTCAACGCCGTCCGTACCGGATGCGTAGAGAAAGAGTAGAAATTGTTTATATTTTTCGACAGCATTCTTTTGGTGGTCGTTATATATGGTAGGAGCAAATAAAGCATCAAAATTGAAGGCATCGTTTTCTAGTGGTTTAGGGTGTTGTGATGCGTTGGAAAAATAGGATAGTGTAGACGGAGTGGACGGCAGGCTATCACTGGCTATGGTTTGGGTGGTGAGTTTTGTGATTAAGTTCGTCGATTTATGCGTCGATTTTAAGTGATTGGGGACTTCTGTTAGGAAATGGAGGACTTGTTTCTGAGTGTCTTGTTGGGCATCATCATTGGAGATACTGCGAATTTTTTCCATATTATACGGGTTTGTATTAAAAAGCGATTCATAATCTGTATGAGCTTGAGTTTGCACAGATGAGACTTTGAGATTCGTTAAATGTTGATTCAAGCGATTGATATTACTAGAAAAGTCTTGGGAAAGGAGATCGACCATCTCTTTTCGGGAAAGATCAGCCAATGGAGGAGTTTGGCTTGAATCCGCGTAACCCCAGGGCATATAGCATGATAAAAGCAGAAGAGAGATCAGTAATTTTCTTATATTCATGTGATGTACTCTCAGTTAAAACCAATTAATAGATTGTTGATCAGATACAGAGTTGGAGTCGTGGGATGAGTCACGAGTCGATGGCTCTTCTTCAGGGGTGCGGGGTACTGTGACTCCTGAAGGGCGCCATTGAGTCCGGTGGGTCAATGGAGCTTGGTATAAAATTTTGCGTGGATGGTGAGGCTTGGGATTGAAAGTCGATAATGAAGAATTATCAGGCCTATTAGACGAGAGGTGCTTGACCTCTTGGACAGCTAAATTTGTTTTAAAGCTCTGTGTGGTCAGCCATTCTAGACACTGGTGTGTGCTTGAATTATAATCAAATCCTTGGTTTGGGCTACACGAATCTGCGTCCATGCAGCTATTTATGACAGTAGCTAACTCAGTTAAAACATCCAACTTTTTGTCTTTATTTGCTTTTTCTAGCTTCTTTTCAAACAAGTCGTGCTGACGGATATAAGTTTGACAGAGTGTGGCAGCGGGTGATGCTGCATAAGCAACCATGAAATTCGGTAAGGCTAATACGAGTAAAATCGTTAACATCAATCGAGACATTAAATGGGTTCCTCTAATACGTCTGTGATCAGCTTTAATCGCTTAGGTGAGAAGATACGGTAAAGTAAACGAAGGCGTTCAAAGATAACGTTGCGCTGCATCAGAAATTTAGCCGCATGATCCGATGACTCCGGGTGCTCTTGCGCGTATTGCAGTATTTTGGAAGCCGTTCCCGGTAAGGCCATATCCAAGTGCATGAGTATGCTTAAGCCTCGACCCGTTGAGATATTAGCGATCAATTCAATGATAGCAGAGGTTTCTTCTAGATCAAGTTTATTAATATTTTCAAAGGTTTCCCCTAATTTTTTTAAGGCAGTTTCTAGCTCATTGTTACCGTCGAGTGTCCAATCCTCAACACTTTCCATAAATGCGATCACACGATAGATGCTAGAATCTTGATACTCATTCCAAAATTTATGAACGGCTTGATGACTGAAGTCAGGCATGTAGGAGGACTCTTATAAGGTTAGTTCAGCTTTAGGCTATCTAGAATTGTCTAAAGTGTAACTAAAAAACCACGATTTGGCTAGTGAATAACCAATTCGATCATTTTTTGTTCAATTTTTGGTTGGGGTGGTTGAGTATAGCGGAATCATGCTAAGCGAGGCCATAGTAGGCATCAAGTTGCAGATGTAGGCTTGTTTTTCATGGAGATAGAGGAGATTGCTAACCTCTTAGTAGGGTAAATATTTAAGCTTAATTTCATTTAGTTTGATATTTTATTTGCCATTTTTTGGATAGTAGAGTTACAATATATAACCAAATCAGTGTGAATCATCACATGATCAGATGCTACAAGGCTATATAGTTCTCACATTGACGCCTTCATGCTTCTATAAATAATGCGTAAACATATTCCTTAATTGTTCGTATTATCAATTAGTTAGTGTATATATGACAATCAAAAAACTTATAGGTCGGCTTTTCTTTGGTGTACGTATACGCCAATGGATGGGTTATGATCAGATCGTAGGCAACTTGGGTTTTATACAAACGATCTTTGCTTTATTCTCGAAGAAAATTATAAAGCGGTCTGATCAATCCGCAGAAAGCTTTGAAATGAGTCTGCAGCGCCTAGGGCTTACTGAGCAAGATTTGAAGCATCGCATGCGGATATCTCGTCAATTGATTGCATTTTATATATGCTTAGCGATAGTGGCTTTTTCTTATACGATCTTCATATTTCATCGTGGTTTTTGGATTACGGGCTTCATGTGTAGCATGCTTACATTATTGTTTCTGGGCTATACATTCCGTGAGCACTTTAATTATTTTCAAATGAAGCAAAGACGTTTGGGCTGTACCTTCCAAGAGTGGTTAGCCTGGGTCGGCAGAGGAGGAAAAGTCAAATGAGAAAGTGGTTTTTTTTAATACTTTTCTTGCTATTTGGTACCTTGTCTTGTTCTTCCGCATCGAATCATGCGAGTGATTTCTTTTCTAATAATACCGCGATGAATACCCATGGCGACGCTTCTATCAGCATTTTAGAGCAAGTATTTGGCAGCGTAGGCAATGTTTTGCATGGTAGCAGTGGACAAATGCTTGTCCATCTTTTTTATAAATTTAACCAGGGATTAACCGTCATTTCTGGTTTATGGTTGATTTTTATTTTGTGCATGGTGGTATTTCGATCGGCTCAAGAAGGCTCGTTCATGAGCGCTAATAAACAAGTGCCTATGCTGTGTTTGCGCGTGGCTATTGCCTGTTCTTTATTAGTGCCCATCCATATGTCATCCCAAAATCGTCTAGTAGAACCCGTATCACAACCGGCAGGCTATAGCTTATTACAAATTGTTCTGATGAAAGTCGTGGTATATGGCGTTGGGTTTGCGAATTTAACATGGGATTATGCCCTTGATTTTATGGATAAAGGAGGTGTTTTATGGCGTCCTCCCGCGGGTTCATCTGGTACACAAAGTGTCCGTATGACACCGGCTTTACTTAGCAGCGTTCTGGGTAAGGATGAATTAGAAGATACAACAGGCTTAGGTAAGCAGATCTTTTTTAATGCTGCTTGTATGTATACCAACGAAGCTAATCGGGATAAATTAAAAACGAGCCCAAGCGCAACTTATTTTGTGACACCTAATAATGTCACACACCGTTTTGACTTTCCGGGGCAAGATGGCCCGACGGCCTGTGGATCGGTTTCATGGAATATCAAGCAAGCTTGTAGCACAACGGGTGGTCATAAACCAACTTGTGCTGTTGCGAAACAAGCGGTAGGCAGTTTCATCCATCACCTTCTGCCTGCAGCTGAAAGGCAGGTCTGTCGTACGACCAACGCTTCTTCCCAAGCTACCCCCTATTTTTGTTCTGGTTTAGATCTGAATGATAATACGGTGGATGGGCAGACATTTTTCTCTGCTTTCTTGGACTATATCAATAATATTACCCAGCTGATTAATTTAAACTCTTCGGCTTTTAATGCGTCTACACACTTTATTCAAAGAGCAAAGGAAAGAGGTTGGGCTTCTGCAGGGGGTTATTACTGGGATATTTCGCAAGTGGGAGCCAACGTTAAATCCCAGCTTGACCCGACCACCTACATTCCTAAAGTGACTCCAGCCCAAGATGCAGGTTTTGATCGAGTGGGAACCATAGCTGCTGCATCACGCGATATCGGTCAGGCTAAGACGCGATTGCTTGCTTATACCGCTAGCAATACAGACAAAGACGTCTTGTCAGAGCAGCATATCTTTGAGAGCTCCGATAAATCAGGGGCAGGCGCGATGGTGAATGGTATTTTTAATAGTGCGATGGGTAACCTTGGGAGTCTACTGGGCCTATTCCAAAAAGTGAACCCTGATGCTGGAGGCACAACCAATCCTATTATCTTTTTACATGCCCTAGGTTCACAATCGATGAGTGTGGCAGGAGCTATGATTCTTGCACCCTTACCCTTTGTGATTCTAGCTCATGTTGCCGCGAGTTTTGATTTTGGTTTTCAAGTATGGCCAGCAGTGACGGCGGTTTCTTCTTGGATAAGAACCCTGATATATGCAGTAGCTGGTTTGTTACTGATGGCAGGTATTGTGTTAGCGGTATATCTGCCCATGTATCCCTTTATCATTTACCTATTTGGTATCATTGGTTGGGTGATCTCCATTATTGAAGCAATGGTTGCCATGCCTTTGGTCTGTTTGGGTTTAACTCATCCGGATGGTCATGATTTCTTGGGGAAATCTTAACAAGCTTTGATGTTACTATTAGGTGTATTTTTGCGTCCAGTTTTAATGTTGATTGGTTTATTGGCTGGCATGGTACTTTCTTTTGTCTCATTTAGACTGATCAATTATGCTTTCGTTGATTTTATGAAGGACTTATTTAATACCGGTGGTTCGACACCAACGACTGTATATGGCGTAGCTGCGGCTTTTGCGCGCCATTCTTCTCCCGGTTTTAATATGAGCATGATATTTATTTTCCCTATTGTCCTCTGTATTTTTGCCGGTATCGTATACGTGGTGACAACGCGTTGCTTTATGCTCACTTTCTTGTTACCAGACAATATCTTAAGATGGATTGGTGGCCCACAGCATACGAACGAAGCTCAGCAAATGGCTCAACAATTGCAACAAGATGCGGTTTCAGGGCCAGGTCAGGCTATTAGTCGAGCTACCAGTAGTTTTGGAGAGATGGAGCAGCTAGGCCAGGGGATTGGTAAGGCGGTAGGCGGTCAAATGGATAAATCTGCGAGAAATAAAAAACTAAATCTTAATACTGGAAAGCCGTCCTCAGGTAATAACAGTGGTGGTGAAGGTGGTGCAAATCCTCCTTCAGGTGGCGGCGGTGGCGCTGCTTAAGAAGTATGTCCGGACTCATTGGTATTCTTGAGTCATCATAAGTTTGATGCCGAGCTTATTTTATAAATTGTTTAGATAGAATTTGATACATGCGTTTCGAAATGATATTCGCTTTAAATTTTGCTTCTACATCAACCTGCATGGGTTGTCCATAAGATTGAATGAGGTTGCGTGTGAGGGCAGTGATTTTTTCGGGCTCCTCATCCAGTAGCATATTGCGAATGTTTTCATTAAAGACAAGGAATTCTCGGAGTGCTGTTCGTTTTCCGTCAATAGTTGGAACTAAGCGTTGCCAAATGATCAAGCGAGTCGTTTCAATAATGTCGATGGTGCGACCCATATTGTCTCCTGGAAAGCTAGCTACAAGACGACGTATGGTTTCAGCGACACCATTACTATGCAGGGTTGTATAGACTGGATGGCCGGTGAGTGCTGCTTCTAATACAGCGGTGATGGTTTCCTGATCTCGCGTTTCCCCAACTAAAATCACATGAGGTTTCCGTCTTAATGCATTTCGAACACCCGCAGCAAAGCTAGGTAAATGGCGTGGAATTTCAGATTGAGCAATACTAGCATGAGGGGTTGTCAGCGTATCATATACATATTCAATCGGTGCTTCATAGGTTAAAATTTTTCGGTGACTGTTTTCTTCTTCTGCTAGGTGTCTAATGATAGCTGCGAGCAAGGTACTTTTTCCCGAACCTGTAGCGCCTGTGACATAGACAACACCATCCGATGGAGCAATATAGGTCGAGACTGCGGGCGGTAAGCCTAATTCAGACAAGCTAGGTGGTTCAGAAGGAATAGCACGGATGGTAATTTGTATACCTTCATGACCTTGTACATGGCAGCCTGTTGCATTGATGCGATACCGGAATCGTTCATTACGATTGGGTCGAATTTCATAATGCGTATCGATATCTTCACCACGCATAATTTGAGTCGTGCCATTAGGGCCGTATAAGGCATTTAATAAGTCACCTACTTCTGTATTGGATAATTCGCGACGTGTTACCTTATACAGCTGGCCATAGACTTCAATGATAGCGGGATACTGGCTTTGGATGGTGATATCAGAGGCTGCTAAACGATGACAGTAAATTAAAAAATCATTAAGGTATTGGGCATCGAATCGAGCAGGTTCCTTTGGATACAAGCCAGGTTTGGGTGCAGGTTTTAATTCGGATGGGTTAAAATTGGTTTCCATTGCTTGCTTTTTAAATTGAGGGCAGATTGTGCTGTAATACGCATCACCTGATCTTGGATACGTATATAATGCTGGTTACCTGTGATGCCTAAATCAGCGGTGGATATAATGGGAGCGCTTATCATATTTTTTGCGAGCAGCTGACGGTATAAAATAATACCTAAATAGTTACGTTTCAAACGGCTGAGATTGGATGAAAAAATGGTAGCGGCTTGTTGTAGCCCTAAGTGCCAACCTTTGCGAATATAGTAATTCCAAGCAGCATTTTCAGATTGTGTTTTGGGTAATAGAGATGTATTAGGCATCGTTGGAATAGGATAGTGCATCGGGAGATAATCTCGCCAAGTGGGAGGAGCAGTCACAAATCGCGCTGATGCAACGATACGATAAGTCTTAGCAGCTTGACGAATGGTGCTGGGATCGCTCAAATGTAAGTCACCGTTTGACTCAACGACAATGGGAGGCAAGATGTTTCTGTCAATCAGTAATCGATTGAAATCAAAAATTTGATCAAGATATCTGGATTCCCGTTTGAGTGTATCGTTAATGCGCTCTGATTTCCAAGCTAATGCTCCTTGTGCGCCCAAGCTTGTCGCTGTTTCTCTGAGAGCTTGTAAGCGAATGGGGCTGATAGGGCGGATACTCCTAGGCAACTGCTGAATTTTAACATAGCCCATGGTGGCAAAAGGCATCCATGTTTTCTCAATAATAGTATGTGTATGAGAAAGCGCTGCACTAGGATGGGAAAAAACGAGCGCGCTGATTCCGAAGGCAGCAATCAGGTAGGATCTCAATAGAGATATACAATAAAGATTATTTCTGAGCATATCTTAGCTCGATAATTTTAGACTTAGGAAAGATCACAAGACGAGCTTTGTTGATAATTTGATAGCGCACATTTCTTAAAAGCGTGGCTAATAGGATATGAGATTGATGAATATTAACAATAGCTGGAATCGCGGGCGGCGTCCCTAATACATGTAGTTGGTAATGACTAATTTTTGCAATTTGCTTGATTAAGGGTTCTGCTGGGCCATACCAGTCGATAGAAGTGTATTGATTCATGCCAATCGTTTTAGGGTTAAGGGGGGCAGGCAATGAAGAGCTGGGGTGGTCCGCAGTTTGCATAGCAGACAATTTTTGTAAAGCATGATCGGTTGCTGCAGCCGTTTCTGCGATTTGAATCTCGGCATTATGATTGAGGGGTGTTGCGGGCAGCTTATGGGTCGGTAGGTAAGTATATACGATTTGCTCTTTTTTAGAGTGGGCGCAACTCACACAGA
>JABABH010000237.1 GCA_014238325.1 Coxiellaceae bacterium
CAATTTCATCGCGCAATTCTTCCGGTTCAACGCGAATTCGCCTGGCGCGCTCAGCCAGTGCAACAGCACAGGCTCGCTTAGCTTTCTCTTGACCGACAATATATTTATTCAAATTTGCCATAATTTTCTTAGGACAAACGTGCTCAGGTTGATGTGCCAATAATTTGGCATCAGATTGGATAGTACTCATAATGTCTCGATAAAAGTTTAGTAAATCAAAATTAGCGCAACAATATTATTCCTGTGAATGAAGATCTAAGGTCTCAAGGATGATGTTATGGTTAGTAAAAACACACGTATCAGCAGCGATGTTTAAAGATTTTTTTACAATCTCTTGTGCGCTTAACGTCGTATTTTCCAGTAAAGCTTGGGCCGCTGATTGAGCATAAGTGCCTCCGGAACCAATCGCCATTAAATTATCATCTCGCTGAATAACATCTCCTGCACCTGTAATAATCAGTGACGCTTCTTCATTGGCAACAATCAACAAGGCCTCCAAGCGACGCAGCATTTTATCCATACGCCAATCTTTAGCAAGTTCAACGGCTGCGCGCAGGATCCTACCCGAATACGCTTCCAATTTAGTCTCAAATTTCTGAAATAAAGTAAAAGCATCAGCGGTCCCACCCGCAAAGCCTGCAATGACTTGATCATTATATAGCCGGCGTAACTTGCGAGCATTGGCCTTCATGATGATAGCCTGCCCGAGCGTCACCTGACCATCGCCACCGATCACTACTTGATTACCACGCCTTACCGACAATATCGTCGTGCCTTTTATATATTCTGCCAAAATGCGGTCCCCCATTCATATCGTGGTACGCCACCATGGCGCATCTGTCTTCCTGCATCAAGCCTCAGCACGACCATCATGTCTATCGGTTTTAATAAAATTTTCAGGATATCCGTAGCATATATGATGATGATTTTTTAGAGGCATACCTGCACACCCCAGCCGGATACTCATCCGCTCACTGCAACAATAAAAAAGTGCTAACATCCCGATACAGTGCCCTAGAGCATTTATCTAGATATGCTTTATCTGGGGATGCGATCTACACTTTTCAAGTCACGAGAAGCAAACAACGGGGTAAGCGACCCTTCACCCCATCAAATTTTCAGAATCCTCCCACTCATCCTGTACCATGATCTGTCAATCGCACCCTAGCCCACAGACGTCTTCTATATCTGACGGTGAAGCCAAGCCAGCCTACACCCAACAGAAGCCTCACATATGCGAGGGAGCTGAAATACCCAATATTGTCAAGCCATTAGCAATCACCTGCTGCACTGCAGCCATCAGGCATAAACGAGCATGACGGTGAGAGGTATCCTCCACCAATACGCGCGCTTTATTATAGTAAGCATGAAAATACGTCGATAGCGCTTGGAGATAATGGGCTAAAAGATGCGGAGCATGATCTCGCATAGCTTTGTCGATGACGTCCGAGTAATGACAAAGCGAGGTGAGCAAGGCTTGTTCCTCCGTCGTCGATAATCTCGACAAACATCCCAACCCCTCTGCCTTCGACCAAGTCCAACCTCGATGCTCTAAATTTCGCCAAACGCTGCAGGCACGAGCATGAGCGTACTGGATATAATAAACAGGGTTATCTTGGGACTGCGATGTTGCTATATCAATATCAAAATCTAAATGCTGCTCTTTCTTACGCATGATATAAAAAAACCGTGCGGCATCATTCCCCACTTCATCTCGTAATTCGCGCAAGGTGACAAAATGCCCTCCGCGTGTAGACATCGATAGCTTTTCTCCATCACGGAATAAAGTAGCGAACTGCACTAATAACACACGCAATTTCTCGGTATCTTTCCCCAAGCCTTGTAAAAAAGCACGGATACGACCTATATAACCGTGATGATCCGCACCAAAAATATCAATAATTTCGTGATAGCCAGCATTATATTTATAAAGATGATACGCTACATCGGATGCAAAATACGTCAATTTTCCATCCCTACGAATAAGCACACGATCTTTTTCATCCCCCAAACTCAGTGCACGGAACCACTGTGCACCGTCTTTTTCATAAACGTAGCCATGTGCTTTTAAGAGTTCCATCCCTTCGTTAATAAGCCCATCTGCCAGCAACGAACTTTCTAAGAACCAATGGTCATAACGCACACCAAATGCTTCCAGATCTTCTTTAATATCCTTTAAAATAGCTCGCCATGCATACTCTTGTAAGCACATGAAGTTGTCTTTTCCAATCCACTTCTGTAAAGCCGCTACCCCACGATCCAAAATAAGATCTGGATTCGCTGAATCTTGGGCAAGTTGCTCGATATCCTGATCCGTAATCTTATAGTAAAAACGTGCGTCATACTGCTCTCGCAAACGCTTTGCCACATCGATAATATATTCGCCTTGATAAGCATGGGGCGGAAAGGTAAGGGGATCTTCTTGACGACAGTCGTTGAGATAACGCATCCAGACGCTAAAAGCCAATATCCCAATCTGGCGACCAGCATCATTCACATAATATTCACGGTATACGGTAAAACCACCGGCCTCTAATAAATTCGCAACACAAGCCCCATAAGCCGCGCTACGTCCATGCCCTACATGCAAAGGGCCCGTCGGATTAGCTGACACGAATTCAATATGCACTCGCCGACCCATACCACTCTGATTTTTACCATAGGCATCGCCCTGCGCTAATATTTCCCCGACGACTCCATATAAACTCTCTGCCGTTAAGAAAAAATTTATAAATCCAGGAGCCGCCAATTCCACACGCGAAACCTCCGGAGACAGCGGCAAGACTGCTATGATTTTTTGCGCCAACTCCATCGGCCGCATGCCAGAAAATTTTGATAAGACCAAGGCAATATTCGACGCATAATGGCCATGCTTCGAGTCCTGTGTCGCCATCAGCTGAGGTACAATCTGGCTCGGTGGCAACGTGAGGATAGCATCCGCTTGTAATTGCTCAATAGCCGATTGAATTAAATGTTGAATCTGCACTCGCATATAACAAAGTGTACCATATTCATCCGTATAATAGCGCCACATCAAAATTATTCAACGAATAAATAATCTACTATTAAGCAAGAGATGCTGCCATCTCTCTGAAATTATTAGCAAAATAGAACACACCATGATCAAAATTAACCTTGAATGCCGCATCACTCTTGTTAATAAGCTATCCACAGTACACCTTATGGCATAGGACCGGCTATTTGTACGCAAGCCGAGCAGGGTGTATCATGAGCACCTCTCACTCATGTTGGTAGACACATCCAGGATGACATCGCCTCCCCGTTCAATGGCTATTTTACGCCTCAGCGCTTTGGGTGACGTATGCCTCACTATTCCGTTAGTTCGCCTACTGCAACAACAACTTCCCAGCACACAAATGCATTGGATTATTAATCGCCGCTGCTATCCATTGGTTGAAGATTTACCGAATATTCACTTTATTGTGATTGATAAACCCTCTTCATTCAAAACTTATTGGACATGCTATCAAATACTACGTCATTTTTCCTTCGATGTGCTATTAATGCCGCAAGCAACTATGCGAACCAATATATTATCACTCTTTATTAAAGCTCATAAAAAATACGGTTATGACTCACTTCATAGTCGTAATTATCAAAAATACTTTATCACCCACAGCATAGCCAGCGAACCCGAGCACTTACTGGATAGTTTTCTGCGATTTGCGGAACCTTGGCGTACCCAGTCTGCTCATCTAGACTGGCCATTACCTATTCGAACACAAGATCGACAATGGATTCAATCGCTATGTGCTCCACATTCGGGTCACTGGCTCGCTATTTGCTTGCATAGCAGCAAAAAAGAACGTGATTGGCCAGTCGATCGATACCTCACTTTACTCCAAAAATTAGCAAAGCAGTGGTCTTTTAATCTATTCTTAATCGGTGATGACGGGCATAAAAACCTCACTATGGTGACGCGTATCATCCATGAATTATCCTTGCCCTGTATTAATTTAATCGGCAAAACCTCTCTCAAACAACTCACCGCTGTATTAGCCCACGCTGACGTCTTAGTCTCTCCAGACAGTGGTCCCGTGCACATTGCCACCGCGCTCCATACTCCTGTAGTTGGGCTATACGCGGTTGCATCCCCTGAGAAAACCGGCCCCTATCGGCAATCTCGCTGGATTATCAATAAATTCCCCACTGCTGCTCATCAACTACTGAAAAAACAGCCTACGGATATGCACTGGCATGCACGCATTCACGATCAAACAGCTATGGCCATGATTAGCATAGATGACGTCCATAAAAAATTAAATGATGCTTTTACTTATCTCAGATTCAAACCAGCAAGCTTCTCCACTCAGCATACTAAGTAGCCTATTTCCATTAACTTTGCTTCAAAAACAGCACCTAGCTGTCCTTAAGATAGATTTTCCATCCATCCCAATATATGATGGAACTACAACGTAATCCGTAATATTAGCAGTATGGCAAGTCTGATATGCAGATGATCAACAAACAGCCCCCGAGAAAATGGATGGTATCTTGTTTAGTCGTTGTATTGATCTTGATTGGCATCTATCTGATGAGCTCAGGAGGCCATTCAAAATCGGCCAATACACTTCGAAAAGCTGCAGATGTCGTAAAAAAAACCATCAACTCTGAATAATATACCGCTCGCGACTGAAGGTGCAAAGTGAGTTATTGCGAGCGGTATACCTTTGTTGGGCTGGCGAAAAATAAATGTTCGCTCAGCCACTTAAGGAGACAATCGCGGTTGTCCCCTTAAGCATCCCCATCGTGATGAGTCACTTCAAGTCCATGCTTCGCATCTTGAAGTGACTCATCACGACATCACGACCCAAATTGCAGCAATCGACGCAGAAATCTCATCATATCTGGAAATAAATACAACTGAATATAGTTTTAGCTATAAAAACTGCCATTTCTATTACTCTAAGCCTATCAGCATCACTTGAAGATACTGCAAAACATTTCCTTCTGTAAATGAATATGTTACTTTATCGAGTAAGTGTTATTCAGCATAACACATGGAGGAAAAGGGAAGGATCATGCCTATAAAAAAGCGTTCTAAAATAGCGACACAAAAACCATCTAAAGCCGGCACAGCACGTTCAACCTTGCGTCGTGCTACGACTCGTAGCAGCAAGACACAAGCTAAAACCGCTAAACTGGCAAAACGCACTACAGCAACCACACGCAAGACAACCGCTAAACAGAAAAAAGTTAAAGCCAATATCTCGCCAATACGTGCACCCTTTAATCGATCAGCGATAAAAGTTCATTTGGCAGAGCATGCAGGAGTCAATAAAAATCAAGTCGGTTTAATCTTAGAAGAATTAGCTAACTTAATGCACCGACACCTGCGCTCAGGCAGTGCAGGAGAGTTCACTCTTTCTGGCTTATTAAAATGCGTGGTTAAACACAAACCAGCCACAAAGTCTCGCCGCGGCACCAATCCTTTTACCGGGGAGTCGATGACGTTTAAAGCAAAGCCCGCACGCAATGTGATTAAAGTGCGAGCCTTAAAACGACTCAAAGAAATGGTGAAATAACAAGGGCCACCCAAGAACAGAGCCTGATCAGGGTGGATTCTGTATTTCAAGCCTCCTCTGGTGATCCATGGGGGGCGTACTATCAAGCTGCTTCGTTGATGATTACAAGCAACTTGCAAAACCCTTGTATATTTTCATAGAGCAGCCCTGATTCTGCGATAAAATCGCTCTACATCTTCCGAGTTGATTATGATAAGATGCGTCTCTCAGTCGTGGGCCCGTAGCTCAGTTGGATAGAGTATCTGGCTACGAACCAGGCGGTCGGGGGTTCGAATCCCTCCGGGCCCACCAATCTTTTCAAAGAGTTACATTACAATCCTCAGATTTCGATTCCTCGACCGTGGGGAAATCGTGGGGGTTTTTCTCGAACTTCTAAGCAGAGTCAGGGTTTGACTGCTGCTTTGCAGTAAACAGATGGTATTCGCTGCTGCAATTAAGTGGCTAATTTCTGCTGACGAATAATGGGTGGTGATCCGCCCCGATTTATGCCCCAACAAATCTTGCCGATCTTCAAAGCCGACACCAGCCGCCCGTAACCGCCGACCAAAGGTGTGCTTTAAATCATGAACACGAACTTGTTCACAATGCACCTTCTTCCGTGCGCGTTGCCAAGCGGTACCATTGATTTTTTTTATCGGATTTCCCCGATACGTGAAAACATATCGGGGATGGTTGCCGCGAGCTGCCTCGAGAACTGTCTGAGCCGTTTTATTGAGCACCACTAAACGGTCCTCTGCATTTTTTACATTTTGTCGATAATGACCATTTTCAACAGAATAACTTGGGATGATAAATACACTCGTTTGTAATTCCAGTATTTCGATTTCCCACTCCCATTGCAGACGGCATACTTCTTGTTCCCGACAACCGGTGTTGACTTTAAATAGAGCCATTTGCTTGATATGGTCAGGCAGCTCATTGAATAATCGCTCTTGCTCCTCCCAAGAGAGGGGGTAAGGGCGACGGCTATCCTTGCGTGGCAGTAGTCGAATTTTAGGTGCATACGTCAACCAAGTCTGCCCATGTTCGTCAATCCATTCACTAGCGGCCAGATTTAAGAGATGCCGAATCACTTCTAAGGCAGCATTGATAGTCCGGTTCTTAACTCCTTCTTTTTGCCGATTTTGAATGAAAGGCTGTAAGGTGCCCATATGAATAGCTTCTAAAGATAAATGACCCAAATAAGAATGGAGCTGAGTGAGACAGTGCCTATCTTCAGAAAGCGTTATTTTATCTTTTTTTTCATTCAAATAACGTGCTATCCCTTCTGTGAAATCATGTTTCGGTCTTGTACCAAATAGAACAATTTGACGCAGTTCTTCGATGCGTCGAGCGAGCACAATTTCAGCTTCTGATAAGTTCGCTGTACCTGTAGTTAAGCGAATACGACGACCCAAAATCTGCTTGTCGATTTGCCAAATACCTCGTTTTTTAAAGAGCCCTGTAGTTTTTTTACGTCCCATAAGATGAACCTCTCTTGGTTATGGAACGTGCGCTACAGTTTTTATATTGCTCCACCCACTGATCTAAGTCAAGGCGGTCAAAGGCTATTCCTTGGGTACCCATGCGCAATTCTTGTAGCATGGGGCGTACTTCGCGATTAAAGCGGTTTTTATCCATACCTAAGTACTTGGATGCATCTTTTAAACGTATAAGTCTTGGTTGCATAAATATTACCTCTCTCTGTCATAGCAAAGATCCAGAAGAGAGCATCGGCTCATGATCCTGATGTTTATCCTTGATTAAATGGGTCCTTTTCTTAATCGGATCACCTGCATCTGAAAGCGAGATTTATTGAGCAAAATCGCTTCCCCCTGATGCAAGCGTTTAATGCGGTCCGGGTGTTGGAGGACAGAGTTCAAATTATGCAAAGTGAGCCAGTCCGCTTCTTTCTCGTAGACCTGCATTTGTTTCCCAACAGATGGATGGCCGCAAACATACCGAACCTGATGATACTCTCGACTTTTCAAATAAAAATGAAAAATCTTATCGCGTCGATAACGAATTTTTTTGCTGAGCTCTACTTCAACGGCAATACGTTGATCATGGAATAAAAAGTCCCCATCGCTGACATGGGTTTTTAATCCAAAATGCTCTTGCCCATGTTGATGGCGTAATTCTCGTTCGGTGATATACTGTCCACCCCAGTGCCGTTGAAGACGCATTAATAAGGTCGTGACCTGTAAATGATGGCGGTAAGTAGCTAATGGGATTTTACGTAGGGGAGGGAGCGGGCTCTCCGATAGGTGTACCCCTTTCATACACGCACAATACATGCCACAGTTGATCGTAATTCTGTGATACTCTAGGTACTGATGGGCGGTTAATTTCTGTAATCGCTTGTAAGCCGTGACGACGGCTACGCTGAGTTGTTCGCTGACTTGTTGGACAGTGACAAATCCACATCGGTTGATCCAGTGCAATAATGCGCAATCTCTCTCTGTTATTTGGATATTCATATTTGCCTCTTGCTGAAATAAAATATGGATCCTTCTTCAGTTTTATCCCTG
>JABABH010000238.1 GCA_014238325.1 Coxiellaceae bacterium
AATTTTTGAAGCGCCCTGTCTCGCCTCCAACCGATATATTTGATTATCTTTACGCAGAATTACCTGAAGCATTAAAGGCACAGCGTGCTACCTTAGTGGAGGAGGAATGACGGCCATCACTTTACTGGAGGCCGTGACCCAAGCCTTGTCTTATGCCATGACAGAAGATAAAGAAGTGGTGCTATTTGGTGAAGATGTAGCGGGCACCGGTGGTGTATTTCGTGCGACTCAGGGATTATTAGAAAAATTTGGACCCCGACGTGTATTTAACTCACCACTCGCGGAAAGCACGATTGCGGGTATCGCCATTGGTATGGCAGCTCAAGGGCTTAAGCCTGTCGCTGAATTTCAGTTTATGGGTTTTATTTATGCCGCATTTGATCAAATCGTAAACCATGCAGCACGTATGAGAAATCGGACTCGAGGCCGTTTGCATTGTCCTATTGTTTATAGGGTGCCTTATGGTGGGGGGATTCATGCACCTGAGCATCATTCAGAAAGTACCGAAGCATTATTTGCGCACATCCCGGGATTGCGTGTTGTAGTTCCTTCTTCACCCGCGCGCGCTTATGGTTTGTTATTGGCGGCTATTCGTAATGCTGATCCCGTGCTTTTTTTAGAACCGAAGCGCATTTACCGTTGGACGAAACAAGTCGTGCCGGATCACGGAGAAGCTTTACCTTTGGATCAAGCTTTTATCGTTCGAACAGGCCAGGATATCACTTTGGTCACATGGGGAGCGATGATGAAAGAAACTTTAGCCGCGGCTGAACAGCTCAGTATGCAAGGGATGAGCGCTGAAATTATCGATGTGGCCAGTATTAAACCTCTGGATATGGAGACCATATTAGCATCCGTTGAGAAAACCGGACGTTGTGTGATTATTCATGAAGCAGCGCTTACGGGTGGAGTCGGTGCGGAGATTGCTGCTGGCATTTCGGAGCGCGGTTTGTTGAGTTTATTGGCGCCCGTCCAGCGTGTGGCTGGATATGATACGGTTATGCCGTATTTTAAAATGGAGCATCTGTACTTACCAACCGTGGATTCTATTATGAAGGCTATAAAAAAAGTGATGACATTTTCATGAAAATATTTTATTTGCCAGATCTGGGTGAAGGATTGCCAGATGCAGTGATTCGTGAATGGCATGTTTCTGTGGGGGATGAAATCAAAATCGATGAACCCTTGGTTTCGATGGAAACCGCAAAAGCCTTGGTAGACGTACCAGCTCCTTATGATGGCGTGGTGGAAAAATTATTTGGCGCTGTGTCGGATACGATCGAGACGGCTTCCCCTTTAGTCGGTTTTATAGGTGAAGACCTTGCTGTTGAAAAAAAAGACGCGGGGACAGTGGTTGGAAATCTTGAGACAGATGTGTCTATTCTGCAAGAGGCATCACCTGACGGCCCTCCGAGAACTTCTTTATCCCGTGAACGACTAGCTATTAAAATTTTGCCAGCAGTACGCCTATTAGCCAAGCGACTTGGGGTCGATTTGAATCAAATTAAGGCTGCAGCAGATGGCTATATTACGCGCGAGTCAGTGGAGAAGGCTGCTGCAATTGACGCATCTAAAACTTCTGAAACGGCTATAGATGATAATTTTTTGCCACTTTCTAGATCATGTCGTTTAATGGCGGAGCATATGACTCGTGCACATGCCAGTGTGGTGCCTGTCACTTTGGTGGATGATGCGGATGTATCGTCTTGGAATGCTCGGCAAGACATGACCATTCGTATGATTCGGGCGGTGCAGCAGGCGTGTATGCAGGAACCGAGCTTAAATGCTTCCTTTGATGGATTGCGTATGAAGTATCGGGATAATGCAAACATTAACTTGGGCCTCGCATTAGATACGCCGCATGCGCTGTATGTTCCTGTGTTGAGAGATATTCAGAAAGCATCCGATGCGATGCTGAGAACCATGATCGAGCACTTTAAAGTGCAAGCTCAGAATCAGGCGATTCCACAAGAGGCCTTACAGGACGCGACCATTACGCTATCTAATTTTGGTGCTTTGGCTGGACGTTATGCGACACCTATTATTTTGCCACCCATGGTTGCAATCATTGGGGTTGGTCGGGCACGTGATGCTGTTGTTGCGGATGCGGGCAAACCAGCGATCCATCGCATACTACCGCTATCTTTAACCGTGGATCACCGTGCTATTACGGGGGGGCAGGCCGCTCGTTTTCTTAAAGTATTAATCGACACCTTAATGCTGCCTGCCTAAAGTTATAGATTGTTTAAGCGGCGAGTTTTTGTTTTAACAAAGTATTCACTTGTTGTGGATTAGCTTTGCCCTGAGAAGCTTTCATCACTTGACCGACGAAGAAGGCCAGTAATTTGTCTTGTCCCGAACGATATTTTTCGACTTGGTCAGGAAAGCGACCTATAACATCATCGATAATCGTGCTTAATAATCCGTTGTCCGTCATTTGTTTTAAGCCGTGTGCTTCAATGATAGCATCGGTGCTGCCTTCTCTCTGCCACAAAGCTTCAAATACCAATTTGGCAGTTTTGCTAGAGAGGGTATGATCTGCCAGCCGTAGGAGCAAAGCAGCAAGTTGCTCAGGCGTAATGGGGCTGTCATTAATGGTACGATGAGCCTTATTCAGTGCAGCAGCTAGTTCACCATTCATCCAGTTTGCCGCTAATTTTGGAGACACCTCGGGTGCTGCATGCACAACCTGTTCAAAATAATCTGCAAGTTCAATGTCCTGCGTTAATAATGAAGCATCATAGCGATTTAACTGATACTGTGCCTCAAAACGTGCTCGTTTTTCTTGTGGCCTTTCTGGTAATTTAGCCTTGATCGCGTTGATATCATCATCGCTCAGTTGGATGGGCAATAAATCGGGGTCGGGAAAATAACGATATTCTACTTCAACTTCCTTGCGGCGCATCGAACGAGTTTCATGACGATCTGCATCATAGAGACGTGTTTCTTGCTGCACGGTTCCACCGTGGTCTAGGATATGTGTTTGCCGCGTGATTTCATAGCGCAAGGCCTTTTCTACAAATCGGAAGGAGTTAATATTTTTAAGCTCTACTCGCGTGCCAAAGGCAATATGTCCTTGTTGACGCAAGGAGATATTGACATCACAACGAAAAGAGCCTTCTTGCATATTAGCATCGCTGATTTTTAAATAACGCACTAGAGTATGTAGGGTCTTTAAATAGGCCACGGCTTCTTCTGGGGAACGCATATCAGGTTCCGATACAATTTCGAGCAAAGGAATGCCGGCGCGGTTCAGATCGATGCCAGAATGATGGTCTAAACCTTCATGGATAGATTTACCCGCATCTTCCTCTAAATGTGCACGTGTTAGGCCAATTTTTTTGATATGTCCAGCGGGGTGTTCAATATTTAAATACCCACCAGAGACAATAGGATGATAAAACTGAGTGATCTGATAGGCCTTGGGCAAATCAGGGTAAAAATAATTTTTTCGATCAAATTCGCAATGGCGAGCAATCGTGGCATCCACACTTAAACCGAAAGCCACGGCCAATTTCAGTGCAGCGCCATTCAGTAGCGGTAACGTGCCGGGAAGCGCGACATCTATATACGAAGCTTGCGTATTGGGCATCGCGCCGTACTCGGTCGCAGATCCCGAAAATAATTTAGACATCGTGCTGAGCTGCAGGTGTACTTCTAGGCCAATAACAGGTTCCCAAGACATACCATATCCTCAATAATCAGTAAATAGTTAGGGGCAAGTTGGAGGCAGTTTTTTATGCCAGTCTGTGATGTTTTGATATTGATGCACGACATTGAGTAGGCGTGCTTCATGAAAATAGTTGCCCATTAATTGTCCCCCTATCGGGCAGTCACCGGAGCAGCCAATGGGGAAGGAAATCGCAGGCACACCGGCGATATTGGCCGGAATGGTATAAATATCCGATAAATACATTTCAATAGGGTTGGATGCTTTTTCGCCGAGCTCAAATGCAGGCGTAGGTGTGGTGGGGGCAAAAATTAAATCCACCGTTTTAAAAGCGTCTATAAAATCATGTCGCATCAATGCTCTAATTTTTTTTGCCTTCAAATAATAGGCCTCATAATGACCAGAAGATAAAACATAGGTACCGACCATAATGCGACGTTTGACCTCATCACCAAACCCGTGGGTGCGAGAAAGCTTATAAAGGTCGTCGAGATTCTCTACATCATCAGAACGGTACCCATAACGGATGCCATCATAACGGGCTAAATTAGAGGAGCATTCGGCAGAAGCAAGCACATGGTAAATGGCAGGCGCAAGGTGGGTATGCGGTAAATGGATATCTATAAAGATAGCTCCCAATGACTCGAGTAGATGCTGAGTGGATGCTAGAGCTGTAGCGACTTTCGAATCTAAATAATTAGAAAAATACTCAGTAGGTAGGCCTATTTTCAGACCTTGCAACGAATCATGGAGTGTGTGTAAATAATTAGGTACAGGTCGATTAGCGGAAGTGGCATCTCGTTCATCGACGCTTGCCATGCTGTTGAGTAAAAGAGCGGCATCTTCGGCCGTCTGGGTCATGGGGCCGGCATGGTCTAGACTCGAGGCAAAAGCAATCATACCATAGCGAGATACACGACCATAGGTAGGTTTTAAGCCAGTGATATTGCAAAAAGCAGCGGGTTGTCGGATCGATCCTCCTGTATCCGTGCCTGTTGCTGCTGGCACAAGACGTGCTGCGACGGCTGCAGCTGATCCACCGGATGAGCCGCCTGGCGTCCGGTTTATATCCCAAGGATTTTTGACAGGTTGGTAATAACTGGTTTCATTGGATGAGCCCATTGCAAACTCATCCATATTGGTTTTACCCACTAGCACCATACCTGCTCTCTTTAAACGTGCTACAACCGTTGCATCGTAGGGAGCAATAAAATTATCGAGCATTCTGGAGGCGCAGGTGGTTTTGATGCCTGTTGTGCAAAAAATATCTTTATGTGCAAGTGGAATTCCAGTCAAAGGAGTTGTATTACCGTCCGCAATGCGCTGATCTGCACAGGCCGCTTCTGATAAAGCCTGGTCTGCTGTGACGGTGATAAACGTATTGAGGGTGCTGTCATATTGTTGAATACGATTCAGATAGTGTTGGGTTAATTCTACGCTCGAAATCTGTTGATGATGCAGGGCATAACTTAATTCAGCAATCGTTTTATCGTGCATAAGCAAATGACCTTATTGGGTTAGGAGTGGGAATCGATAACAGGGGGTACAAGATAAAGGCCGGCTTGTGTTACTGCGGCCAAAGGCTGTAATACTTCCTGCTGATTGCTCTCAGTCATGATATCTTCGCGCAAGCGCTGTTCTTCCGGATAGGGATGGGATAGGGGGAGGGTAGTCTGGGTGTCTATTAGGTTGATGCTCTTCATGAGATCAAGTATCTTATTCAATTCTTGTTCTAATTTCGGATCATGGTCCGGAATATGGAGCTGGGCAAGTTCAGCTATTTTTTTAATGTGTTCATGCGTTATATTTGGCATAAGCTAGCCCCCATTGATAAGTTAGGGGGTAGAGTATAGCTAAAAATCTTGTATAAGACACTAAATCTGTAGGATTGATCAGCTACTATCATCCTGTTCGAATTTCAGTTACAGTGACGAAGGTTATACTGAATGTGGTATGCATTAAGAGACAAACGAGAAGGATTGGACGTTGAAATTTTTACGTGGTTTATTTTCTAACGATATCGCAATCGATCTTGGGACGGCTAACACTTTAATCTATATGGAAGAGCAGGGCGGCATTGTTTTAAATGAACCCTCTGTTGTTGCATTGCGTCAAGATATGAGGGGGACGCAAGACCGAGTAGCTGCGGTGGGGATGGATGCTAAGCGCATGTTGGGTCGTACACCTGGAAATATTTTAGCCATGCGGCCTTTAAAAGATGGTGTCATTGCTGATTTTCATTTGACAGAAAAGATGCTCCAATATTTTATACACAAGGTGCACCGTAAGCATCGCTATTTTCGTCCGAGTCCTCGCGTTTTGATTTGTGTTCCCTGTGGTTCGACCCAGGTTGAGCGTCGTGCTATTAAAGAATCCGTCTTAGGGGCCGGTGCCCGAGAAGCTTATTTGATTGAGGAACCGATGGCGGCTGCTATGGGGGCAGGTTTACCAGTTGAAGAAGCTCATGGCTCTATGGTAGTAGATATCGGAGGGGGTACCACGGAAGTCGCGATTATTTCTCTGAGTGGTGTAGCTTATGCCGAATCTGTGCGTATTGGAGGGGATCGTTTCGATGAGGCGATTATGTCATATGTGCGTAGAAATTATGGCGTCTTAATTGGGGAAACGACAGCAGAACGTATTAAGCATGAAGTGGGAACCGCTTTCCCAGGTTCCGAAGTGAAAGAAATTGAAGTGCGTGGCCGCCACCTTGCGGAAGGGGTTCCACGTAGCATGATTTTAAATAGTAATGAAGGTTTGGAAGCCTTACAGGAACCGCTATCCGGTATTATCGCAGCGGTACGCGCGGCTTTAGAGCAAGTGCACCCTGAATTGGCGGCCGATATTGCAGAACGGGGAATGGTGTTGACGGGTGGAGGAGCTTTATTAAAGGATTTAGATCGCTTGTTGATGGAAGAAACAGGTCTACCCGTCATTGTGGCTGAAGACCCTTTGACTTGTGTTGCTCGAGGAGGGGGACGAGCTTTGGAGCTCATGCGCCGTTCTCGAGATGATTTTCTATTGCCAGATGATGGAAGGTAG
>JABABH010000239.1 GCA_014238325.1 Coxiellaceae bacterium
ATATACCCATCCCACTTCAAGTGCATGCTTCGCATCTTCAGGCGCGAGCGGTATATACCCGATCGACTTCTCTGCATCCCGCATACATTAGCTACATCGGGCTTCGCTCTCACTTTGGAATAGCTTAACCCTTCCATAGCCTACTTATTATACTTAGAGACCCGCTTGCACATTGGTGCAGCAATGACGTTGGCTCGGGATTCCCTCTCACTTTGAAGTAGCTTAACCCCTCCCTTGCCTTTTCTGCTATTTTTAGCGCTGTACCATGGTCGCCCATTACGCTAGCATCTCCATACTTCAATAGCAGCCTAATTATACCTAGATACCCCTTGCCTGCACAATGGTGTAACAATAGCGTTGGCCCTCCTTGATTAGGTCCTCTATACAGAGTTGCTATCAGCCAAATCAGTTGAAATTGCGCTATTTTTTGAGACAGTTTAATCCCATCCAGGTCTCCACTTGCATCAGATGGATTATCGATCGATTGATGCATATGTTCAAGTTCAGCCTCTACCCAGCGCATCATCTCATAACTCAGCCGGAAAAGCTTCCTAACCTTAGGCTGAATGCTTAGCCCTGTGCCATGCTGCTTCACATCCGCCATCAAATCTAAAAACCTGTCGTAACACTCCTTATGATTAAACGGTACCTTATCATTTAAACTTGGCTCATGATTCGAAAGGGATTCTCGCATAACCAGCCTTATCGGAGCATCTAGTACGGGGTATTGCTGAACTAGATTTAAAAGATCGAGTTTTTTACTCATAGGTCGTTGCTGGTCAGCACTCAGCATGCACAGATTCCGACGCAGCAAGACATGGAAATAGTTTTTGTGCACGAGTTGATTGATGCTGTTTACTGGAATAGTTGCCACTTGATGATGCATACTCATTAAAAATTCATCATCCAAATAAGCACGCCATTGAAGACATAACACGTGCTGAGATGTCTCTAATAGAAAAAAGAGGGCCGTTTCACGGGCTGCCTTCAAATAGCTTTGTGCTGTGCTATGACTTTTAATAGGCTTCAGTTTATGAGCAAGAAGTTCGATATCAGAAGCTTTTAAGTAGTCCCTAAAATATCGACGCAACCCTACACCATAAAACTGCTCTACCCCTTCCTGCTGTTCCCTGCGCTTATGTTCGAGTTGACGCAAAGGAGCGGCATGAAGATTTTTAATCAGTACATACTCGAACCTTTGCTTATCCATCTCGTCTATGAGAAGCAGAGCAAAGCGCCGTGAGATACAAAAGAAATTCCGCGCGTCTTTAAGTGCTAAACATTTTCCTATATGCTTCAGCGCAATATCAGGTAATTGATCTATGGAGCAGCTATCTACTTGTGTTGTCATCATTGATATAAATCCTAATTTATAAGTGACATCAAAGCTATACCAGTCGCTACATGACTATGCATCAATCTTACATAGATTGCTTTATAGCACACTCAGATACGACACCCATAGCTTTAAGCTCAGTTTATTATCCTAATCTAGCACCCTCGATCTAAATCTTCTCTACATCTTGCATGCATAACGATCACCTACATCATCGTCACTCGGCCCTGATGCCGGGATTTCCCCAACTTGGGGGGAGGAGAACAACCCCTGCAAGCCCAATGGTTCTGAATTGTCTGATCGGCTATCGGAACTCGGCTCTGATGTAGGGCTTTTCTCAACCTTAGAGGCGAACAACCCCTTCAACCAAGCTAGAATCAGTTGCCAGCATTTCAAGAAGCAACCCATCCAATCCCGTGAATCTGAATGGTCTATATTAGCTGCATCCTGCAATAGCCCAACCACCTCTGTATGTCCTTCCCATTGCGCCAGGTTTAGCGCTGTACGGCCATAAACATCAGTTAAGCTCCTATCTGCACCATACTTCAATAGGAGTTCAACGATATCTAGATACCCTAACTCTGCTGCACTGTGTAGCAATGTCTTACCAGATTTACCACGTTTGTTTACATCAACATAAGGTAGCAGGAGTCTAACTATCTCTATCATGTTCCTGGCTACCATCTGATGTAATAGCAGTTCTTTGTATTTGTGACCAACACCTATTATTAGGTAAAGTTCGTAAACTTCTTCTACTTTTTTTTGATACCATTGAGTCTTCTCACGGTCTACGCTTGTGCCGGATGAATCAATAATCCATTGATTAAAGGTCTCAAGTGCAATAAATACCCAGGCACCTATCTCGCGAGTACAAGTTCCAAGCTCCCAAATAAGTACGCATCGATCGACTTCCGAGGATTAAGTACGAATCGATCGACTTCCGAGGATTCTGTCAAAGCAGAATGCTTCTGCATATGATCCATCAGCTCTAAAAAGTTGCTGGAAAATTCCTTATGATGAATCATTGTCTTATGATTAAGATCCAACTTTGTATTGAAAAAGGGTTCCTGTATAACAGATCTTATTGGAGCATCTAGTATAGGATATTTCACGACTAGCTCTAAAATATTGAGTGACGGTGGGTCATTAGGTACCACCATCAACAAGCCTCGACCTAGCAAGACACGTATATAGGTTTCGCGCAATACTTTTATATCTATATTGTTGCTGTTTGCTGGAATAGTTGCCACTTGATGATGCATACTCATTAAAAATTCATCATCCAAATAAGCACGCCATTGAAGACATAACAAGTGCTCAGATTTCTCTAATAGGAAAAAGAATACCGTTTCACGGGCTGCCTGCAAATAGCTTTGTGGCGTGTCATCATCTACATCTGTCATCTTATCCAGTTTATCAGCAAGAAGATCGATATCAGAAGATTCTAAAAGGCCTCTACAATATTCACCGCAACAGTATATTATAAAAATGCTTTGTCTCTTGCTTAGCACCTTCTCGAGCAATTTCTAACTCCTTCAAAACAGGATGATGACCTTCTTCCGAATCGAGACGAGAAAATATATGCGTATCCAGGTAGCGCCTTATATGTGTACCGCTCATATCTTTCTCACCTTGAATCACTCCATCTAATAATAGATGTTTTTTTATAATCTCTGTCTACATAATTTGTATCAATCCTCTTTCAATATTGCATAAATAGATCTTGCTTCTTGATGGCTAGGCCATGGTCACGATGTTTTTACGTGAGTCTGCATCAGGCTCTGCACGGAGGTGCTATCTAATTCTTCATATCGGCCTCTTGCTAACCGTGCAGGTAAGTGAATACTACCAAAGCGGACCCGCATTAAACGACTCACTGTGAGTCCCTGAGAATCCCATAATCGACGAACTAGATGCTTGCGCCCCTCCTTGACCACCACCCGAAACCAATGATTCGCTCCTGTGCCACCGGCATCTATGATACGATTAAAGCTAGCTTCTCCATCCTCCAACATGACACCACGACGCAAACAAGACAAAATGGATGCATCCACAGCTCCAATCACACGTACAGCATATTCACGTTCCCATTCTTGGGAGGGATGCATTAAAGAATGGGCCAACTCACCATCATTGGTAAATAATAATAAGCCAGACGTATTGATATCCAAACGACCTATATTAATCCAACGTCCCGCACGAATCGTCGGTAAAGCATCAAAGACAGTCTTTCTGCCTTCCGGATCATGGCGAGTACAAATGACGCCTACTGGCTTATGATAAATCAACAAACGCGGCCTCAACTCATCAATGAGGGTACAACGTCGATTATCCAAATAGACTTGGTCGTCGCAGGAAATACAGTCCCCTAATTGAGCGACTCGTCGATTGATCGTAATCCGACCAGCACTGAGACAAGTCTCAAGATAACGACGAGATCCATAACCGGATCGAGCCAGCACTTTTTGAATGCGCTCTGGCTTAGTTGGCTTCTTCTCCTGCCGTGTTTGAGTGCGTCCCTTTCTAGGTGAGAATTTCTTTCTATGATGCATATAGCCGCCGCTTAATGTGATGGATGAGTCTTGAAACAAGCAAAGCTTTTGACGATTATATACTCAATTCCTGCAAGCTTGTATCTATAAAATCACCGTACCCAGACATCGCAGCTCACCCCATGCTTTGCAGTTTCCGATGGGGTTCGCTAGAATGCGTGGGATATTCCTTTAGGGAACCCTAATTATCCACATACAACGATCACCACTGCTATTACCTATGAATAAATCGGTCACCGACCCAAAACCTATGGTCTTATTGATTCTCGACGGTTTCGGTATCCGAGCTGAGGCCACATACAATGCCATTCAAGCTGCAGACACCCCCATATTAGATAAAATATGGACCGATGCTCCACATAGGTTACTCCAAGCTTCTGGAGAAGCAGTCGGGCTGCCCCCTGGGCAAATGGGTAATTCTGAGGTAGGACATTTGCACATTGGGGCAGGACGATCCATCCCACAGGACTTAACGCGCATTAACCAAGCTATCCAAAACGGCGACTTCTTTAAGAATCCGGTGCTATTAGACGCACTGCATACCGTAAAGAAACATCATCGCTCTGTACATATTTTAGGCTTACTGTCTGCTGGTGGTGTACATAGTCAGGATATGCACATTGCAGCGATGATTCACATGCTGCAAGAGCATGATATCCACAATCATCACTTACATGCCATTTTGGATGGTCGTGATACGCCACCCAAGTCTGCACTATCCAGCATGCAAAAAATACAGCAGCAATATGCTCGCGGTGGTTCTGGAAAAATGGCTTCTTTAATCGGACGCTATTATGCCATGGACCGGAATAACCGCTGGGATCGTATCAAAAAAGCCTATGACTTGCTCACGGCAGGCACCGCTGATTTTTCTGCCCCTGATGCAGAAGCCGGCTTAAACCTTGCTTATCAACATCACTACACCGATGAATTTGTTCCCCCGATTAGCCTCCATGCGCCAGATGCGTCCCCCAGCGTCATCCAAGATGGCGATTTAGTGATTTTTATGAATTTTCGTGCCGATCGGGCACGACAACTATCACGTGCTTTAACCATCCCTGCCTTTCAGCACTTTGATCGAACAGTGATGCCACCCTTATCGCAGTATGTCACACTCACCCAATACGCTGAGGATATCGACGCTGCTGTCGCCTTTCCGCCCCTCAAGATTAAAAACACCCTAGGCGAGTATCTTTCCCATAGAGGCTATAGACAATTACGATTAGCCGAAACTGAAAAATATGCCCATGTGACTTACTTCCTAAACGGCGGTGAAGAACACCCCTTCGACGGTGAGGATCGCATTTTAATCCCTTCCCCTAAAGTTGCAACTTATAATTTAGCCCCAGGGATGAGCGCCTATGAAATCACGGATACACTCAACACACATATTCGAAAAAAACACTATGATTTTATTGTCTGTAACTTGGCTAACCCAGATATGGTCGGTCACACCGGCGATGAAACCGCCACAATAGTTGCTATTACGATCTTGGACACCTGCTTAGGAAAAATCATAGAAGCTGCGAAACAAGCTAACGCAGAGATTCTCATCACTGCAGACCATGGTAATGCCGAGCAAATGTATGATGAGCAAACGCAACAGCCTCATACTGCGCATACCTGTAACCCCGTGCCACTTATTTATATCGGACGACCTGCTGAGTTTCATTCGACAACAGGCGTACTCCAGGATATTGCCCCCACCCTATTGTACCTCATGGGGTTGCCTGTCCCCGCTGATATGACGGGGCAGAATTTAATGACACTGCGAACCGAACCCTCTTAACGGCATAACCCGTTCACATCCTTTACTTCGCATATTGAATCATGAGGGTTATACTGACGACAGTCAGCGAATAGCGCATCACGCAAGACAAGGATCGCCGACAAAGCACGGCCATACGGATACATGGAGAGGATATGTCTTATTTATATGACGCCATTAGGCGATATTTTTTGATCACTTTCGCTATCATTTTTATTGTATGCATACCTCGTGCTGCATTCAGCTCAGCACCTACCCCGCCTCTTCATAACCTTGACTTGAATCTAGAAAGTCAACGTATGTCCAAAGAAGATATCCAAGAATTTATCACCACGATGGCCGTCATACGACATTATTATATTAAGCCCGTGAGCAGCAAAAAATTATTTAATAATGCTATCCACGGCATGGTCAATGGCTTGGATCCACACTCTACTTTTCTGGATGCTCAGGATTTTCAAGCTTTAAAAACAGCCGTTTCTGGAAAGTTTGTGGGGGTTGGCATCGAGCTTACCTTATCCAAAGACGGCATCTTAAAAGTCATCAGCCCCCTGGATGGCTCACCCGCCCAACGTGCTGGCATTCAGCCTAATGATTATATTATTAAAATTGATAATATGCTGGTGCACGATATGAGTTTAGAAAAAGCTGTCTCTAAAATAAAAGGTAAAAATCATACTGCCGTTACGTTAACTGTATTAAGAAAGGGACAAAAAAAACCTTTAGCTATGA
>JABABH010000240.1 GCA_014238325.1 Coxiellaceae bacterium
GCGGGTTCGATTCCCGCCGCCTCCACTCCTATCCCAGTGCTATGACCCCTGAGTTTTAAACCCGGATATGAAGAGCATTTGTCTGTGACGCTATTAAGTCACGTACCACCAACACACTATCAGCATCACGGAGAAATTCTATCTGTTACTGGTATATACCGCTCGCGACTGAAGATGCGAAGTGTGTTATTGCGAGCGGTATACCTTTCTTTTGATGGCTGGCGAAAAATAAATGTTCGCTCAGCCACTTCAAAGAAAAATCGCGGTTTTCCCCTTAAGCATCCCCATCGCGATGAGTCACTTCAAGTGCATGCTTCGCATCTTGAAGTGGGATGGGTATATTTCGGCGCGTAGGATACAAATATGGTGTACTGCTTTACAATATGCTAAATTAAGGACCATCTAGTATCATCCTAATAGAAATTTCCGCGACCCTACACGGAGAAGCCATGAGCAGCACATTTTACCAAAACATCCCTTATATTATTTCCTCTAACGTTTCAAAAGAGCAATTGTTTCTGTCGAATCAGAAGAAACTGGATGAACAGGAAAAAGCCAAGAAATGGTTAGAGCAGCAACTCTATGCATGGATGAATAATAGACACTACCAAAACTATTTCACTAAGTTTCTAGGCCCATACCCCATACAGAAGAAGAGAAGCGCAACTTCATCAAGGCCGCTGTTTCTCATCCAGGACACAAACAGCATGAAGCTTTAGGGAAGCTCATATCAGCGATCAAGCATGACCCAAACAATGTATGGAGACATCTTCTGCCTATTATAGAAAAAAAGGTTGCACGCAGCGTATGCTACGCGTGTCTAGCTGCTCTATTCCTATACCTCCTGGTACCACTACCTGTTCCGATAGTTTCTCTATGCTCCCTCATCATAGGAGTAGTACTCGCTATATTTTCATTCCTGGAGCTATTGACAGCAATGGGTATCGCAATCCCGTTTATGCAAAATACAATTCTCTATGCGGTTAACTATCGTCCTGCTAAAAATTGTGAGCATGCTTATCACACACTCTTTAACGCAGATGTCTCCATTGAAAATCCTGACAGTGATAAGCATCAAGCCTCTACAGATGAAAAGGAAAGCAATAGTTCCGAGCTTCAACTCCAATTAAAGTCCTAAAAATTGTGTTCAAAGCTATCCTAACAGGGGTGACCATAGGCAGGATGTTAAGGTTCCCCCTGTTCCCCAAAACTTGGTTATAATCTTTCCAGTTTCGGATGCGATACGGAAGCTTATCCATCCCTAAAAATATTTAAAGCACAGTTTAGAATAACGATATATACTGACGCTGATTTTATGACATAAATTTTTTAAAAGGAATAGAATACTTATGCTCGAATCATGTAAGCAACTCTTCTTTCGGGCCTGTCAGGCAACACAGGAAGCGTCAGAGGGAACATCCTGCAGTAACGACCGTATTTGTGAGCGACTCGCAGTTGGTCAAGTAGTTCTCGGGCTACCCGATAGCCCCCAGACGTGCAACCTCGTATGAAACCTTATGGAGAAGAAGGGGCAAATTACAGTCCAGTTTCCAGCCTCATCCACTGGTGCTGTAATACTCTTTATGAAACTGTCACTACTGGTCTTGGAAATGTCACCTCAACGTTATTTGCGCTTAATACGACTCAACCCACAATAGAGCCTAGCACTAATACGACTCAACCCATCATAGAGCATGGAATTCGACTAGCCAGAGAAGTGGGGACTCAAATAATACAGGCGGGAACTCAAGCCACAAGACAGGAAGCCCAACGACCAGAACAAGGCATCCAGCAACAACCTAGCTCTGACACAGACATAGCTCCTATCGTTTTCATAGGGATCATAGCAATAGGAATAGGAATAGGAATAGTAGGAATAGCTCTAAACTCACACTGTTTTCGAAAATTTAAACGTAGCAGAACCCCTCGCATTACAGACCTCGAAATTGGCGAGCCATTGCACCCACTACCATCACCTAGATTAAATTAAACCACGTGGTGGAATCCCTCAGTGCTAGGGACACTGAGGGATCGATCGTTAACTCGTAGCATGCTCAATCATAGCTCAGCGCATGAGCCCTTTGATTTGAGATCTTAGAATATCGACTTAAGCTTCATCCTTCTCGCGCTAGAAATAGGATAGCAATGCCGCAAGTTTGCTTAAATTTTGCACTACCGTCAATTGAACTTCAGTCTTAACCCTAATCATGATCATATTAACCCCAACAGACCCCACCCAATACATTTGATATCATCAAGTTAGCATACAAGCTGCATGCTCACCGTCCGCACCATGGATTATGAATCACGACCCACTATAATGACTACTATGGCAGCATACCTATTCATTCATAGCCCTATCACTAGAACATCCCTCTGATATTCTAAATATGACAAAACTTAAAGATAACCTTCTACTCGTTTTATTATTCGCTGGATACGAAACAGCGATCTACTTATCCAATGATGCCTATTTACCTGCTGTTCCCATCATGACGCAAGAGTTGCATACGACCTACGCGGTTATGCAATTAGCCGTGGCGACTTGGTTTCTTGGCTCTGCCTTAGTGAATTTAATATTAGGACCACTCAGCGATAGAGTAGGACGACGGCCTATCTTGCTGGTAGGAGGACTGGTTTTTATTATCGTGACGGCTGGCTGCGCTTTAACCCATAATATCTATTCACTCTTGGTATTACGACTGATTCAAGGTGCTACCATTCCTTCCATGATCGTGGCAAGCTATGCCACCGTTTATGATCTTTTTAATCGCGAGGAAGCCATTTATATCGGAGCCATGATTGGCAGCCTGACGATACTATCTCCAGCCTTTGGCCCTTTAGCCGGCGCTATGCTATTGCATTTTAGCAACTGGCGCTGGATTTTTGGAGTATTAGCCGTGTGGGGCGTGCTGATGGTATTAGGATTATTCTTGAAAATGCCAGAAACAAAAACAATACGGGAAAAACAACCCTTCATGCGCACTATTCTGCAATATAAAAATATTATGCAGAATAAAACATTTATGTTGCTCAATGTCAGTGTCACAAGCTCAGTAGCTGGTCTGATTGTTTGGTTAACGGCAGGCCCATTTCTCGTGATCACGCATTTACACTATTCCACTTTTACTTTTGGCATCATGCAAGCCATGATATTCAGTACTAATATTATAGGCGCCCATGCCATAAAACCACTGATGAGCTGGATCCGCTTAAACACGATAGTCTGGTGTGGACTCACTTTATCACTGCTAGGGGAAGGCTATGCGCTGACTGCTATCCTATACTCAGCCTCCCTATGGGATACCGTTATCGGGCTCATGTGTTTGGCCGGCGGCACCGGCATGGTATTTCCTATCCTCAATCGACTGGCCATTGAAGCAAGCGATGAACCCATGAGTGCCCGCGTCTCTATGAACTTTTGGTTAATGAGTCTAGCCGGTATATTGGGCAGTGTACTCATTAGTCGCGTCTACAATGGCGAATTATTTTCTTTTAATATTATCGTGTTTGTACTCAGCCTCATAGCCATGCTTGCCTATGCCGGAGAAACAATCATCCAGCGATGCCAGAACCATCGTTTGAAGGTAAGCTCATGATAGCATTAAGCGCAAAAGACATTACCAACCACACAACGTTGAAAAAAAATAACCTTAAAATTTTTCAATCGATTCCCTCAACGCATGAATATCTCAAAGCACATGCCCAACCTTCCCGAGATTGGCAAGGCTGCTTATCCGAAATGCAAACCCATGGGATTGGCAGGGGACGTCATCAAACTTGGCATTCTCCTTTTGGAGAGAATATTTATTTGTCTTTACTCTGCACTTTTAACCTCGGCCTCCAATCCATAAGCCCTTTCAGCTTAGTGATGGGGATTGTTGCCGCGCGTACCTTAGAAGCATGCTATTCTCTACCCACCCCTATTACCTTAAAATGGCCGAACGATGTATGGTGCAATCATCAAAAAATTGGGGGCATTTTGATAGAAACCCAAACCTATCAGCAGGATGCCTCTTCTGTTCTAATCAGCCTAGGTCTGAATATTAATATGACCCATGCCCCTGATGACGCGATCCAACAAAATTGGACATCGGTGCGATTACAAACCGGGAAATACCACGATAGGAACCCTTGTTGTCGCTTATTGATTCAGCAACTTGAGCAAGTCATCCCGCAATTCGAGGCTGAAGGTTTTCGACCCTTTATGCCCGCTTGGAAAGATAAAGATGCCTTGATCGGCCAACCTATTCAAGTCAAACTAGGGGAGCGCGTAGTATCGGGAGAAGCCGATGGCGTGAATGAACAAGGGCAATTATGCCTGTATTTGCCTAATAGTCAAACCATTGCACTATCATCAGGTGAAACAAGGCTGCTAAAACAATCCGTCGGTAGTTGATTCGCAACATCAGCACCCTCGCTGATTGTGCCCAGATGGGGTGAAGCGAGCCAGGTCTTTAGGGTATTGATATTCTCAATAATCGCTGGGCTCTTGGCATCCAATATATTAGCTATCCATCCATAGATCGGTATTTGCATGGCACCTACAGCTTGCTCTGTTAAAATAGCATGATTTAAACAGCCTAAGCGTATTCCCACTACCAAAATCACGGGTAATTTCAATGGCTGTACCACATGGGCCATCGTCTCCGTATCATTTAAAGGCACATGCCAACCCCCTACGCCTTCTACAATATAGACATCAGCAGGATGTTCCTGCCAAATACCTTGCATCCAATGGATAATCCCTTGAGCTGATAAAGCTACCCCCTCATAAGCAGCCGCAATATGTGGTGCGACCGGCGCTTCTAGCAAAAATGGATTCACTACAGCATAGGGCAGTTTTACAGACGCCGCTTGCTGTAGCATCAACGCATCCGTATTATAGCAAGCTCCATTTTTTTGATGAGCCCCGGATGCGACAGGTTTTAAGCCAATAGTCGAACATCCTCGCGCGTTAAAGTAGCTTAATAACCCTGCACTCATATAGGTTTTACCGACTTCCGTATCTGTGCCTGTCACGAATAACGTGATCGATTGACTCATCGCTTTCTCGCTATAAAAAATCCAATGCAATACGTTAACCCTGTCATATCGGGATCATAAAAAAGTGCTCTGATAGAGCGCGGCATACTTATCCCCGATAGAGAACGATCCCTTTGCCATCGTGCATTCGCCCCTACTTTTTTAATCGACGTCACAGCTGCTCTCAATGTATCGAATTTTTCATGAAACCTAAGCGATTTTGTCCACAACCACTCACATGAATGAGGCAAACTCGCTAACACCTGAGACCAGGTATAAAAAGTATTCCTATAGGCCGTCTGAATTTCTGAAAAGGTACCTGATAAGGGCAAACTAAAAGCTATCAAGCCCTGCTGACTTAATGTCAACTCCATCCCTGACAAGCTTGCTGCTAAATTCAAACTCCATTGCAAAGCCATATTCGAAAATATCACATCAAATAGCATCGTTCTATCCCGACATAAAATCGGGATATCGTCAAAATCAGCAAGGATAAAACTCGTCGTCCTATCACTATATTTCATGATCGCTTTATCCAGTAACCGATCCGCAAAATCTAAACCGTATAAATGACGATAAGAAAAATGTCTCATCAATGAACCTATGCTCATACCCGTACCGCAACCGACATCTAAAATATCACGTTTTACCTTCCCCCATTGCTGTAGATCTTGAGCTAATAGATCGGCAATCGACTGCTGCAAGGACGCATACGCATCATAAGTATCAGTCGCTTGGTTAAAGGTATTTTTGAAATATTGCTTGGTGGGTAATGAATAAGGCATGCCCCGCCCCTGGAATAATAGATAATTGAATGGAAGGATTTAAAGCCGTTAGGGCAGCACCCTCAACCGAAGTCACAGCATCTTCTGCACCCAAGACATGCGTCACAGGCATCTTCAAACGCTGATAAGCCTCTCGCATATCGATAGTTGCTAATAAATGAAGCATAGTCATAGCATGGCCTTGATGATGAGAGATGGTCCATAAAGCTTCTTTTAAATATTGTCGTATATCCTGATGGGTATTCGGATAATTCACCCATTGCAAAAATCGACGTGAGAGCAATCGATCTCCTTGCTGCTCGGCCATCGACATCAACTGCTGGAACTGAGTAGCTGACATCCCTACCCATCCAGGCGTCGCTATAAACTTTGGGGTCACACCCACCAAGACTAAGCGCGTCACTTTCTCCGGAAATCGATCAGCGAAACGTATGGCCATGAGTCCACCCAGTGACCAACCTACCAATTGTACGGGGCCTTTACACCGTTGATTTAAAACGTCCGTCATACCGTCAATATTAGGAGCAGAGCAATCCGTTATATCCAAAAATAATGCATCAGGATAGCGCTCCATCCAAGCTGACCAAATACCACGATGAAACCCCCACCCGGTTAAAAATATCAGATCCATGGATACAGGGGCATCAGATATAAGACGAGTCATTTCTAGTCGTCAAGCAATAATAGTGATAACCAGAACCCACACCTGCCTGGACGCTGATCTTAGTATACTAATTGTAGGCATGCAAATTCGCACCATTCTACTGGGGCCAACCGCGACCGCCCCTTGGAAAGTGAAAATCGTGCGCCTCCGGCTTTTCAGACTATTAGACCCGAAGCCTAGCAAAGTACCGCTTGATTGGATGGCCGCTGACCGATAAGTCTCAATCTCTCAGATGACGTCAACGGTTTCAGAAAATATTTGATCCAAAGTCTCTGCTGTTGAAAATTTTTTTACCCACTCAGATAAAAGCTCAGGACTGGCAGCTTGAATTTCCTTCAGATATTTTGTTTCAAGTTTCCCAAACTGAGATTCTAAAAATTGCTTGAAGAGGGCTACTCCTTCTTGACGTCCTTCTTGAAGTCCTTCTTGAAGTCCTTCTTGCCATCGAGCTTCTGCTTGCTCTCGCCGCCCAGCTTCTAATCCAGCATACCATCCTTTGTCAATGCCGCGTTGTTCTATACGATCGGTATAAGTCATACTATGTTTCTCCTCTATCTCTTGAATGGCATCCTCATATTCTAGCATGAGCAGTGCGTCTAATGGGAGCATGAAGTCGAAGATATTCATCATCCGACTGATTTGAAATTCAGAGAATAGCCCTCTCGCATACAATCGTTGTGAGAGGGCTATTCTCTGATGCAGCCGCTCCTTCGAATTTTCTTCTGTCTCTATCGCAATCAACTGACTTAAGATCACCGGTGCGAATAAATTGCTCGAAGCTTCCAGAGCTGCTCGTTGATCTCGATAGTCTAATATTTTAACAACTAAGTATTCCAGCATAAGACGGCACTTACATTGCACCTGCTGGTATTGACTTGGTCGCCAGTTGGGATGTTGGTCGCTCAGAATCGCTATGCTCACGACGGGTTTATCATAACGCTCCCAGATCCGAACATAATACCGACACATCCGCTTCGCAAAGTCAGATGATCGGGTGCTTTGTAGCTCCAAGTGAAAGAGAATCCAAACTTCCTCGGATTCAGTTGTCCCAGTTTCCGGACGCATCCATACTTTAATCAGCATATCCGCAATCTGATGCCCCACAACAAAATCCCGAGACACCCTTTTGAGCTCTTTATCTAGAAAAGTATATTCCTTGGTCCAGTCGATTTGCGTCGCAATCTCTGGAAAGCAATATCTTAAAAAGTCTCGAAAACATAGATGCAAAACCTCTTTCCATGGCGTATCCCAATCCTGGCTTCGAGCCCGGGGCGACTTCAAACGCATATATTACACCCATTGGTCGAATGGGAGCCACGGGGCTCATAACTAAATAGGCATCCTTGATGAATACTCATAAACAATGAATATTATTGTGGCGATTCAGCCAGCAGTACGTCCATTCTCGTCGCTCGTTATAGCGATCATGATTGATGATCTTTTATTTGAATTAAAATTGCAAGCCTTTGCAAAGCTATGCCACATAAAAATCTAGAAATTTAGGGTCAACGGGCTTCAGAATGGATAAAATTATGCATTACAGTAATAATATTCTAAAATAAAAATATTAGATGCTGCTTTTATATTTGCTGAAATTCTGATGCACGTTTTATTATTTTAAGATCCTCATAGCATCAACGATTCAACTTACATTGGGTTCGATACTCATCCAAGCATTACCCGACTTGATTGTATTCATGCAATACAGCACTGAGTTCATCTAATAAGGCCAGAAGTTCTGCCTCTGTATGATAACAATTTAATGAAATGCGAATCCTTGATTTTCCTATGGGCACCGTCGGCGGACGAATAATAGCTATAAAAAATCCTCGTTCTAACATGATCTGCTGTATGCGAACTAAAAGCTCATCATCCGATACGAATAAAGATTGAATCGGTGTCATGGCTTGATTCGTTAAGCACCATCCATAGTATTGTGCCTGTCTCATAAAAAATTGAATCAAATGCATCAGTTTTTGACGACGCCAATGTTCTTCTTTTAAGATTGCAACTGCTCGCAATAAAGCTACAGAGAGCGCAGGTGGTAGGGCTGTTGTATAGCGCAGGCTTCGCGCTGCTTGCACCATCGTCTCTATAAAATCATAGGAGCCTGCTACCGCTGCTCCCATACCTCCAAAAGCCTTGCCAAACGGTAATACCAAACCCGATACATCTTGCTGAGATAACTGAAAATGCTCACAAATACCACCGCCTTGAGCACCCAATATGCCAATACCATGAGCATCATCGACAATCAGCTTAGCCTGATAACGATGCACCATAGGGACAATCTGGTCTAATGGCGCTATATCTCCCTCCATACTGAAGACGCCCTCCGTCACGACAAGAACAGGTGCATCTTGAGGCATCAATTTTGCTAAACAAGACTGTAAGTGAGCCATATCATTATGTTGAAAGCGTTGGTGCTTGGCTCTTGATAACTGAATGCCGTCTAATAAAGAAGCATGGCAGAGCCGATCCGAAATAATAACGTGACGACGGCTCGATAGGGCGGTCATCACACCTAGATTGGCCAAATAACCAGAATTAAATACGATCACCTTATCACGATGTAACCATGCTGCTAAGGCCTCTTCTAATTCGCGCTGCGCTTTAAAATACCCTGAAAGGAAAAGAGATGATCCACTCCCCACACCATACTCCTGTATACCTTGCACAAAAGCGGCACGAATAGAAGGCTCCATGCTGAGCCCTAGGTAATCATTACTACAGAAATTCACGCAGGTATGGCCCTCGACGATAAGTCGATTATAACGACGCTGATCAATCGTTAATAAGCGACGATGCAGGGCCGAGGAGGTCATTTCACAGCTCAATTTTTATCGTCCTTCGAAATGAATAGCGATCTGTACGCTAATCGGTGCTCAGGCACGCATCGGCTGATGCGTTTCAGGTTCAGAGGAGGTCATGCATCCACGGGCCTCGATGTCAGCTGACCACGGAGGTTTCAGCAAATATTTGCTCCAAAGTCTCTGCTGTTGCTAAGTTTTTTATCCACCGGGATAATAGCTCAGAGTCGGCTTGGTTTATTTGTTTAAGGTAATATGTTTCAAGCGTACCAAATTGAATCTCTAATAGTTGCTTGAAGAGGACCACTCTTTCTTGCCGCCCTAAATCCAATCCAGCTTGTCGTCCTGCCTGTAATCCAGCTTCCCTGCCTCGTTCTTCTATACGATCGGTATAAGTCATACGGTATTCCTCCTCTATCTGTTCAATGGCTTTGTCATATTTTACCATGAGCTGCTGTTTTACAGGGAGCATAAAGTCAAAGAGGTTCAGCATATGTCCAATCTGAACCTCTGTGCCCCCCCGCGCATATAAACGTTGAGACAGCGCTATCCTTTGGTCGAGTCGTTCTTGAGAGCCCTCTTCCGTCTCTATGGCAATCAACTGGCTTAGGATCACGGGTGCGAATAAATTATGGGAGGCTTCCAGCTCTGCTCGTCGATCTTGATATACCGCTCGCGACTGAAGATGCGAAGTGGGCTACTGCGAGCGATATACCTTGGTTTTGAGGGCTGGCGAAAAATAAATATTATTGCATCAAGAACTTTCAAGCACAATAATTACTCAAGAAATAGTATGAGTGATTTAAATAGTTTATGGAACGATTCAGGTGCTGCCATCATCATCTAAAATAAATATCGCATACTGACGTCGAGTAGAAGTCATCCGATGATGCAACTTTCCACACGAATGTTAATGAGACACCCCTGCGCGCATTCCTAAGGTTTCTAATAAGGCCAGGTCATGCTCCTGAGTGGCATTGGAAGCAGTTAACAAGGTATCGCCATAAAACATAGAATTCGCGCCAGCCATAAAACATAAGGCTTGCATTTCATCCGTCATACCCTCGCGCCCAGCAGATAAACGAATCATCGTCTGTGGCAATAAAATACGAGCAACAGCAATGGTACGAATAAATTCAAATGCATTCAGTGGCTCAACGTCGGCCAAGGGTGTGCCTGGAATGGGGATCAATTGGTTGATCGGAACACTTTCTGGTGGCGCTTCCAATTGCGTCAACTGCCATAAAAACTCAATACGATCTTCTCGAGATTCACCCATACCAATAATACCACCACAACAGACATGAATGCCGGCCTGATGCAATAAAGCCAAGGTATTGAGTCGATCTTGGTAGGTACGTGTCGTAATAATTTTTTCATAATAGCGAGGAGACGTATCCAAGTTATGATTATAATAATCTAAGCCGGCTTGCTTCAATGCAAGCGCTTGTTCTTCATCCAAGGAACCCATGGTGACGCAAGTTTCTAATCCTAGAGCTTTCACGCCTTTAATCATATCCACCACTTTGGGAAAATCAGATTTAGGCGGATGTTTCCAAGCTGCACCCATACAAAATCTTTGCGCACCCTTGTCTTTCGCTGCCTGAGCTTGCTCTAGAACCACTTCCAGCGGGAGCAATTTTTCTTTTTGCAAGCCCGTATTATAATGACCACTTTGCGGGCAGTAAGCACAGTCTTCAGGGCAAGTGCCCGTTTTAATACTTAATAAAGTACATAATTCCATACGATTATCGGGAAAATGCTGGCAATGTATGCCATAAGCGCGATGCACTAAGGGCAAGAAGGGTTGAGTATAAACCTCAGCAATGGTAGATGGATTCCAATGATTCGTCATATTTTTTACTTTAATTTAAATACAATGCTTGATATTGTCTTTGACTGTAAAGAGGCGGATCAGTTATGTCGATCACCGGCCCCTCTCGACCAGGCTGCCTTATTTTTACAGTCTATGTGAGCGCCACAAGTCCGTCAACCAATGGAAAATGCATCCACGTATTTGCACTCACTAACAGCAAGAGGTTTCTCACTGATGAACTATACAACAACGAAAGCCCACAACGCTGCATTGGCCTTAGATTTACAACATATTTGGCATCCTTGTTCCCAAATGAAAGACTATGAACGTCACCCCCCTGTGATGGTGAAAAGCGCAGAAGGTTGTTATTTAACCTTACAAGATGATCGAAAAATTATCGACGCGATTTCAAGTTGGTGGTGTAAATCTTTAGGGCATAATCATCCACGCTTAAAGCAAGCCTTGATTGAGCAAGTCAATCGATTCGAGCATGTGATGTTAGCGAATACCACCCATGATGTGATCATCGAGCTCTCTCAAAAATTGGGACAATTAATGCCTCCTCTAGATAAAGTGTTTTATGCCAGCGATGGGTCATGTGCGATAGAAATTGCCATGAAAATGAGCCTGCATGCCCATCTTTTATCCGGCGAGACACAGCGTACCCAATTTATCGCCTTACAAAACGGCTACCATGGCGAAACGGTGGGCGCTTTAAGCATCAGCGATGTGGGATGCTATCGTACCCCCTATGCCTCTATGCTGTTAGAAACCCATTATTTAAACCCTGTCCCCTATGTCTCGGACGTATCAGACCCATTGTGGGATGACTGTAGTGCCATGTGGCCCCAGATTGAGCAATCACTGGCCCCCTATGCCCACACCGCGACTGCTTTGTGTCTAGAACCACTGATGCAGGGCGCAGGCGGGATGCTGCTCTATAGTCGCGATTTTCTCAGACGATTACGCGCCTGGACGGAAGAAGCAGGGGTTCATCTGATTGCCGATGAAATTATGACCGGCATCGGGCGAACAGGAAAAATGCTCGCCTGTATGCACGCAGACATAATACCTGATTTCATATGCTTATCGAAAGGTCTGACCTCTGGGTGGCTCCCTTTAAGCGCGGTACTCACCCGAGATACCATCTATCAGCTATTCTACGATGGTGACATAGATCCTGCCTTTTTACATTCTCATACTTTCTCTGGCAACGCTCTAGCCACACGTGTCGCCTTAGAAACTTTAAAAATTATCGAAGAAGAACAGCTTTGTGATCGTGCCCAAACTATCGGCTACAAAATGCAGCAGCACTTCCAAGCTATTGCCCAACATACTGGACGACTGACCCATATAAGAGGCCTCGGCGCTATCGTTGCTGCTGATTTGACATCTAACTCCAAAAAAGACACCTTAGCCCTCAAAATCCAGCAAGCAGGGCTTAAAAATGGCCTATTGATACGGCCCTTAGGCAACACGCTCTATTGGTGCCCGCCACTCAATATTGCATTCGATGACCTAGAAGCCCTCAGCCAAATGACGGAAAATACGATCAATGATATACCATAACACAATGAAATATAAAGTTTTTCTTGATTAACCTCCATCCAGGGGTTGCAATCAACTAAATATTTAGTTATTATATAGGTATACTGAATATCACAGGAGATATCAATATGAAATATCAACACCGCTTCCCCGTCATTCGGGTATTAACAGGTCTATTCTTTGCACTGTATGCCATGCACGCACTCGGCAGCACGTTTAGTCATTATCAAAACAAAATGCAGCGTAAATATGGATATACTGTCAGAGGGAGACACTACACCCTAGCCCAAGCTAAAAACTATAACCAAAAAGGCATCGCTTCCTGGTATGGCCTACATACCAATGGACAAAAAACCGCGGATGGAGAAAAATATAATATGTATGCCATGACAGCCGCAAGTAAGGTTTTGCCGTTGGGTACGCACGTTCGGGTGACCAACTTAGAAAACCATCGATCGGTGGTCGTCCGCATTAATGACCGAGGTCCGTTTGTAAAAGGACGCATCATTGATTTATCCTATGCAGCGGCTAAAAAATTGGGTTATGCTAACCAAGGTATCACCCATATTCAAGTCACAACCGTATAACTTTAAGGCGATATCATGACCGACAACGCTTATTTAGAATCCACCCGTGAGCCGATGATTCGGCTCACGGGTGTGGAAGAAGAACTCATGATGATTCTTTGGCAGCACGGCCCTAGCACGGTTAAGGAGGTCATGCAGCACTTACCCTCCCAGCGTCATTTGGCTTATACCTCCGTGTCTACCACTTTACGGATTTTACAATCCAAACACATTGTCATGGCTACCAAACAAGGAAGAGGGCACCTATATGCTCCTACCTATACTCTAGAGGAATATAAAAAAACAACGGTTTATAAAGCCATACACTCCCTATTTTTAGGTAATATGATTAAATTTATACACTATTTGATTGCAGACTTTGATTTGTCTTCCTCTGAGATCGATGCTTTAATCCAAAGATTAGAAGCAAAAAAATTTCCTGAATAGACCAAATTTTACTCACTTTGTCTTATGCACAATTTCTGTGGATAACTTTGTGGATTAACAGTTACTGAAGCCGTCTTATCCCCAAAAAATAGCGGCATATAACAAATTGATCATTTTTTAACCAGTTAAAAAATACATGATAAATCAATAACTTATCTCTACTCCCAGTAAGAATCAATGACTTACGCAATAAACCTCGTATGAACTTTAAAATACTGTCCTATCTGTGGAAAAAAACGCATCACAATAGATTAAAAAATAAAAAATACTCAAACAAAAGGTTGCCATAAAAAAAATGCTTACGAAGAATATTAAGCCAAAGAAAACCACTCGCTAACCTTAGTTTGTGTAGCAATATGAACTGGAAGATTTACTGGGATAGATTTACCTATGCGCTCTCTTA